>PFAR01000015.1:12508-12911 GCA_002773655.1 Candidatus Falkowbacteria bacterium CG10_big_fil_rev_8_21_14_0_10_43_10
GCAGCATTATTATTGATATTGGAACACTTTCAACAAATTATCTAATTTTAAAGGATAAAGAAGTTGAATATTTTTTCAGTTCAAATAAAGGAGGGAAACAATTAATTACAGCCCTCAGCGAGGAATTTAAGGTTACGGAAAGCCAAATATTGATGGAGAAAGAGAAAGGAATTTTAAACAAAAACTATCTCAAGCCAATGCATGATTTTCTTGAAGATGCCTTCAGGACTGCAAAAACCATTATCAACGAGGGATTAATTAAGGATATTATTCTTACTGGTGAGTTCCTTAATCTTCCCGATTTTTATGAAATAGCAAAGAGAGAATTTCCGGATAAAAACATTTTCATTGGAGATCCAAGAAAATCATTGGAAATTAATGCTGCGGAATTTAAACCTTTAGA
>PFAR01000042.1 GCA_002773655.1 Candidatus Falkowbacteria bacterium CG10_big_fil_rev_8_21_14_0_10_43_10
CAAGCTGAATATAAAAAAGAATTGGGCATTACCGAGACCGGTTTGGATAAATTAATTACCGCGTCGTATAAATTATTAAATTTAATCACTTTTCTGACTTCCGGCGAGCCGGAAACCCGCGCTTGGACCGTTCGGCAAGGCGCGCTCGCGCCGGAAGCCGCGGGCGTCATTCATACCGATTTTATCAAAAGCTTTATCCGCGCTGAAGTTATTCCGTGGCAGGATTTTGTCGCTTGCGGCGGCTGGAGCAAAGCCAAAGAAAAAGGCCTTATTCGAACCGAGGGCAAGACCTATGAAGTAAAAGACGGGGATACTTGCTATTTTTTAATCAATAAATAAATTATTGCAAAACACATAACTCGTAACGCATAACGCCTAATCGCTATGCGTTTTTTGTTATGTGTTACGTGTTTTTTGTTGTGCGCTATGAGTTATGCGTTATGCGCTAAGCGAATTTGCTTTTTCCCGTATTTTATTGTAAGGTTTGGACAAAGAAAGGGGGCAAAATAGCTCATTAACAACTTAATTTCCGAAATGGATTTGGAATAAAGGCAAAAAACACAAACAAAAGGAAATGGAGGCAACAAAAAATCATGAACAAAAATATAGGGCAAAAAATTGTACTAGAAATGTTGAAAGGTTATGGTGAAAAATTTTCTATTCAATTTCCTACTCTAGAAAATTTATTCGCCGTCCAACCGACACCGGAGGAAGTAACGGCGTTAGAAATGCCGATTCCCGGATTAGGGAGGTATAGAAAAAATACTGCCTTCCTAAAGAATGTCACTTCAGCCAAAGCGACTGGACTCGCAAGATTCCATATTATCAAAGAGTATTTATTTGCCTTCAGTAAATTAATGGCTAAATACTCCGGTCCACATCGCAAAATGATTCCTGGCCTTAGTGACGAAGATATTGAATTTATCCGCAATAACATTGGAGTTACAGTCCAGGAAGTACACCTCGTTGATGTAATGGAAATTTTTTCAGAACATGATACGGCCGCGGCTGGCGATCTTATGATGCTAGAGATAGCTAGTTTAAAAAAGCACCTCGCCAGTTATATTGGAGCTGTATGTTTTGCCACAACATCGGAAGACATAATGGGTAATGCCTTTGGTTTAACTGCAAATGAACTTGTATTTCATCACTTTATACCTAAAATTCTTGACTTTTGCGATTTCTTGATCGATGACTTTGTGAAAGTGCACAGTCCTCAGGATAAAATTCTCTTAATTCCGGAATTTACTCACGAACAAACAGCTGAGTGGACAACGCCAAACCAAAAAATTACTGTTCGTTTAAATGCAATTCTAGATTTGATGGCGGACATGCAATATGCACATGTGCCTGATGGAAGTTTTCATCCCTTCGCTGGTAAATTTGGCGGCCCTATTGGCGATTTAAAATGTCACAAAGCGGCCTACCCTGATATTGACTGGAAAAAATTTGCCCGTGAGTTTGTTGAAGGGCTAGGGTTACACTATCATGCCTTCACTGATCAATGTGTACCGTACACTACTGAAGCTCAGCATTTTAGAACAATTATCAATATTCTTACGCAAATTATAAAACTTGCTGACGACTTCGTGAAAATGGTGCGTTGCCCCGCCCAAATCTTCGTTAAGGTAAAAGGAGAGGGGCATAAAGGATCTTCAATTATGCCAAATAAGTCAAACCTTTGGCAAATTGAAGGAGCAATAGCAATGCTCATGGAAACCTGCGCCATGCTTAACTTTTTAGCGGAAACTCTACAAAAATACCCTGATGCAGGAAATATGATGCGTTCATACTTGTTCCGCAACATCGGCGCCTATTTCATGCCCAGCTTTATTGCCCTTGGCCGCATCAAACGCGAAATGTCTCAATGCAGGCCAAACCCTGTTAAAATTCAAGCCTTTTTTGAAGAATATCCAGGGATGTTTGGAAGTTTAATTCAAGTTGTCCTGAAACGCGGGGGTATTGCCGGCGATGCATATCGGCTGGTGCAAAAAATTGCTTTTAATGCGGATAGTACTTATGCAAACGCCGAACAATTTAAAACCGGCCTTGAACAAGTAATGAAAGAACTGCGACTTGCGGAACCTCTTTGCGATGAACTGCGAGCGTTCTTTAGTCCCAGTAATTCACGTTTGATAGAATTAATAGGAGATGGTCAAGATACTTCTCTTGCGTCTATGTCAGCACGAATTCAACTATTCCGCCAAAAGGCACAGCAAATCAAAGGGTTACCGAAATTTGCAGCCTAAACATTTTCCGAAAGGACGAAAAGGAGAACGCACACATGAACGAAATCAAATCGCAATCCCAAAAAGGTGTAAAGTTGTTTGAGGGCAAGACAAAGATCGGCTGGGAAGTTATCGGCGATCTAAATCTTGTCATTATGGAAAGCAAGGACGACATCACCGCGCATGACGACCCAAGATTGACAAAACAATTTATCACTAAAGCGCGATGCGCCACATCAACCACCTGCCAGATGTTTGAATTACTGGCAACGGCCGGAATTCCCACGGCCTTTGAGCGCCAATTGTCGGAAACCGAATTCCTGGCGCCCAAAGTGACAATGCTTCCATTGGAAGTTGTAGCTCGGCGTCTGGCTGTCGGCAGCTTTGTCAAACGGCATCCAGAAATGAAACGTCCGGACAACGAGCCGTACCGGTTTGGGCGGCTTTTTACGGAATTTTTCCTGAAGACCAGTAGTGGCAAACTCATTATCGACGGTGAAACTCTAGTTGAAGGGCTTGACCCGCAAGCGGGCCAGGAAGATCCGTTGATTGCTAACCTATCCGCCGGTATCTGGCAACTTCTGCACGCAAAACGGCCTCTCGGCCATCCGGAGTGCGATCTTGGACATACGGTTTCGCGCAACAAGGTCGTCAAAAATCCGGAGCTCATCCAACAAATGGATGAGATTCTACGTAAAGTTTTTTTGGTGTTGGAAGGCTCCTGGAGTACGCTCGGCCTTCGTTTGATTGACTTAAAGATTGAGTTCGGCATCACCAAAGACGGAAGGCTGGTCGTTGCCGACGTTATTGACAACGACAGCTGGCGGCTACGCGATCAGGACTGGACGGAGTTGAGCAAGCAGCGGTTTCGCGATGGCGATGAACTGAGCGTAGTCGAAGAAGTCTATCAGCTGGTCGCTCAACTCGCCGAACGCATTCGCATTCCGCGCCAGGCGATTGTGCTGTGGCGGGGTTCGGACAAAGATGCTTTCCCTAATGAAACGTCTTGGCTACCGATCAGCATAAACCGAGTCGAGGTAACTCTTTCCGGGCACAAACAGCCTATCGCCTGTCTACGGCGGCTGGAAGAACTGCAACGGAATGTGCCGGATGGCGGAGTTATTCTCGCTATTGCCGGGTACAGTAACGGCCTCGGCCCGATACTTTCTGCGCATACAACATGGCCAGTGATTTCCATCCCGCCGGGAATCAAAGAATTCCCGGATGACGTCTGGAGCAGCGTGAGAATGCCATCTAAGGTACCAAACGCGACCATTTTGGAAAACGGCAACGCAATTCTTTTTGCGCTCAATGTCCTTTCCATAAAAAATCCAATCGCTTACATGATGCAGCGATTCGCGATTGAGGAACGGATGGAAAACTGAACATCGAAGAAAAACTAAATTGCACAATTATCTGGGTCCCGACTCAACATCACCGGGACCATTTTTTATTTATTTTTTTAAACCTTTTTTTTGACCCGCCTTCGTCCCAAATAGCTCGGGACTGCGGCGAGGCAAGCAAACCTTTTTTTGACAAACATTTTTTCTGGGCATATTATTAAAATACAAAAAAAATACTATCAAATCTTTTGATTTCGTAGCGTAACAATTCAACAATATAACAATTTAACAATTTTCTTTATGCAATTTACTTCTCTACAACAAGACAACGAAATATATAACTTACTGCAAGCAGAAACCAGCCGCCAGCGCGAAGGCATAGAATTAATCCCTTCCGAAAATTACACCTCCGGCGCCGTGATGGAAGCGATGGGTTCTATTTTAACCAACAAATATTCGGAAGGGTATCCGGGCAAGCGCTATTACGGCGGCCAAGTTAATATTGACGCGATAGAAAATATCGCGATTGAGCGGGCAAAAAAACTTTTCGGCGCCGAACATGTTAATGTCCAGCCTTATTCCGGCAGTCCGGCAAATACGGCCGTTTATTTTGCATTGCTTAATTACGGCGATACGATTATGGGCTTAAAACTTGACCACGGCGGACATATTACGCACGGTTTGCCCATAAGTTTTTCCGGAAAAAGCTATAAAGTAATTCCTTACACTTGCAAACCCGACGGCTGGCTGGATATGGATGAGGTGGAACGGCTGGCGCGGGAACATAAACCAAAATTAATCGTCGCCGGTTTTACCGCCTATCCGCGCGCGATTGACTGGCCGCGCTTCCGCGCCATTGCCGATTCTGTCAACGCCATTGCCTTTGCCGATATTTCGCACACGGCCGGTTTAATCGCCGGCAAACAACTGGAAAATCCGACGCCTTATTTTGATGTTGTGATGACCACGACGCATAAAACTATGCGCGGGCCGCGCGGCGCGATTATTATGTGCAAAGAAAAATACGCCAAAACTATTGACCGCGCCGTATTCCCCGGCCTGCAAGGCGGGCCGCATGATAGTATCATCGCGGGTAAAGCAGTTTGTTTTGCCGAGGCGCTGTTGCCTGATTTCCAGGATTACGCCAAACAAATTATTTTAAACGCCAAAGCGCTCGCGGACGCGCTAAAAAATCACGGATTTAAACTGGTAACTGACGGCACCGACACGCATTTGATTTTAATTGATTTAACTACTAAAAATATTACGGGTAAAGAGGCGCAAACCGCGCTGGATGCGGTGGGAATTACCGCGAATAAAAATACCATCCCGCACGAACCGCGCAGTCCGATGGACCCGTCCGGTTTGCGTTTGGGTACGCCGGCCGCGACCACCCGCGGCATGAAAGAAGCGGACATGCAAAAAATCGCCGGCTGGATTAATGACGCACTTGCAAATAAAAATGATGCGTCAAAGTTGCAAACTATCAAAGGAGAGGTAAAAAATTTCTGTCTGCAGTTTCCGTTGCCGGGGGTAAAATAATTTGAAATATAAATAAAATTAAAGGCGGGCAAACTTTTGTCCGCCTTTTCTTGCCTAACTCTATATTTCCCAGTACAATACAAATATCATGCAACTTTATGTATTTTATGTTATGCGTTACGCGCTATGCGTTATGCGAAAATTATGTCTCAAATCATAGACGGCCGCGCTTTGGCCGACAAAATCAAAGATAAAATCGTACAAGAAGTAATAAAAATAATTGCTTTGCCGACAAGAGAAGCAGGCGAGCTAAATCGTCGTCCCAACCTGGCGATTATTTTGGTTGGCGAACGGCCGGACTCGGCGCTTTATGTCGCGCGCAAACAAACAGAGGCAAAAAAATGCGGCATTGACACGCATTTATACAAATTTGCCGAAAACGCCAGCGAGCAGGAACTATTGGACTGCGTTGGCTATTTAAACCGCGATGATCTGATTGACGGAATTTTATTGCAGATGCCTCTGCCGCCGCAATTTAATGCTGATAAAATTGTCGCGGCCATCAGCCCGAACAAAGAAGTGGACGGATTTCATCCTGATAATTTAGCCAAAATCCACGCGTGTCTCCCTCTCCTTAATAAGAAGAGCCTGCCCCGTGTTCATCACTGGGGGGCAGGGGTGAGGTCTTATCAAATGCCGGTGCTGGCCGCGGTGATTTTGGAAATTTTAACCGAGATAAAATGCGATTTGCGCGGCAAAACCGTCGCGCTCCTCGCGCACAGCGATATTTTTATGAGCGGCGTCGGTGAGATTTTAAAACAATGCGGCGCAAAAATTTTACCATGTTGTTATGATAAAAATAATACCAACCAACTGCAAAATTGCGGCCGACAGGCCGATATTGTTATTACCGCTGTCGGCAAAAAACATTATCTAACCGCCGATTATTTAAAGCCGGACACGATTGTAATTGATATCGGCATTATCCGCGAGGGTGATGAAACTTTTGGCGATGTCGATTTTGCGAGCGCGAGTAAAGTTGCCTCTTTCATTACGCCCGTTCCCGGCGGCGTCGGACCGATGACGATTGCCTGCGCGTTAAGGAATGTGGTGGAACTTTACAAAAAATATAACACGAATATTTCGAATTAATTCGCGAATTAATTTGTGTAGTATATTTGTGTATAATTTGAAACATTCGTGTTATATTTCAATTAACCCATGCTCAATAACCAACTCTCCCAACTCAAAGATCTGCTTAAAATTCACTACGGCTATAGTGAATTTTGGCGTGGCCAGGAACAGGCGATAAAAAATATTCTGGAACAAAAAAATACGGTAGTGGTTATGCCGACCGGCGGGGGAAAATCTTTAATTTTCCAATTGCCCTCTTTAATTTTGGACGGCGTCACCATCGTCATCTCACCCCTGATCGCCCTGATGAAAGACCAGGTTGATTCCATGGAAAAAATCGGGATACCGGCGACTTTCATTAACAGTTCGCTGTCTCCAGTTGAAACTCAAAGCAGGATTACGGCCATTAGGGACGGCCATTACAAGCTCGTCTATATCGCGCCGGAAAGATTTTACTCGGGAGAATTTTTAAATTTGTTAAATGCCATTAAAGTATCTTTATTCGCGATTGATGAGGCGCACTGCATCTCCGAGTGGGGTCATGATTTCCGCCCCAGCTATATGAAACTGCGGGAAGTCATAAAGTTGGTCGGCAATCCGACCGTGCTGGCGGTTACCGCGACCGCCACGCCCGAAGTGCGCGAAGATATTATTAAGCAACTGGACTTGCAAAATCCCGAGGTGATAGTTACCGGCTTTAACCGGCCTAATTTAAAATTCGGGGTTATCCGCGCCGGCGAATCGCAAAAATACAGTTCTATCCTTGATTTTACCTGGCAGATTAAAGGTTCAGGCATTATTTACGCCGGCACTCGCCAGAAGGTTGAGGATATCTCAAATTATCTTACCTCTAACGGCATAAACGCGATCGGCTACCACGCCGGTATGGAGAACGAAGAGCGAAAGTACGTGCAAAATGAATTTATGAAAGGAAATCACCAGGTTATTGTCGCCACCAATGCTTTTGGTTTGGGAATTAATAAGCCGGATATCCGCTTCGTGATTCATTTTGACATGCCCGGCACGATTGAAGCTTATTATCAGGAAGCCGGCCGGGCCGGACGCGACGGCAAGGAGAGCTACTGTATTATATTTTATTCTCCGGCCGATCGTTATCTGCGGGAATTTTTTATCTCCGGCGACAATCCGCCGCCAAAAGTGATTGCCCAAGTTTATGAAGCGCTGCTTTCTTATGAAGACGATACCGCGCTCGTTACCTACGCGGAATTAGCTGAAAATATTACGGAAAACGTGCCGGACATGGCGATCGGAACAGCTTTAAAAATTTTGGAAAAAGAAGGATACGTCGAGCGCAGCCATGAAAAGACCGGGCTGGCCCATTTGCGCTTCTTGCATGAAATAGAACATACAAAACAGCAACTCAGCGCCAAAGCCAAAGTGCAGAACCAAATTTTTGACGGATTTATAAAACATTTCGGCGAAAAACTGTTAAACGGAGTTGAATTTTCGCCCGATGACATCGCGCAAATATCCGGCGTTAAGCGGGAGGCGATAACCCGCTTGATAAAAAAACTGGCTGACGAAAATCTAATTGAATACCGCCCGCCCTTCCGCGGCACGGAAATTAAAATACTGCAACGGGTTAAACCGCTGGACCTCAAAATTGATTTTAAGGCGCTGAAGGAAAAACACCAGCGGGAATTAAATAAGTTGGATCAAATGGAAAGTTATATTTACGACCATGGCTGCCGGCGAAAATACATCCTGGACTATTTTTCAGATGACTCCTCCCACGAGTGCGGGACCTGCGATAACTGCGTATCCGGCTTAAAAACGCCGGAAGATAATCTCTCTTGTCATTCCCGCGAAAGCGGGAATGACATGGTTGATGATGAATTTAAAATAGAAACGAAGCTGACACAGCTGCAAACTTACGAACTGTACCAGCAGGGCTTAACCATCGATGAAATGGCGCAAATTCGCGACCTAAAACCAGCCACGATTATCCAGCATCTCTGCTTTTTAATTGAGCGCGGCCAAGATGTTGATATAAATAAATTCGTCAAACCGCAGGTGCAAAATAGCATTAAAAAGGCGGCTAAAAAACTGGGGACGGAAAAATTAACTCCGATTAAGGAAGAATTGGACGATAAAATAAGCTGGGATGATATAAAATTAACGCTCGCAATCTTGACAAAACGATAAACATAAATTAGTAATCCAACCGCTTTAAAGTGGTTGGATTACTTAACAAAAGCTGATGAATAAAAAAACACGAGACAAACTATTAAATATCGTTCGGCAAAATTATGAAGATATCGCTGATGATTTTTCTGATTCGCGCAATTATATTTGGCCGGAATTACGAGTTGTTATTGCGATCCGCCAGCTGGCGGAGAAGCAACCCCGTAAAAATTGTAATGTCCTTGACCTTGGCTGCGGCAACGGGCGGCTGGCAGAATTATTTGCCGGACAAAATTCAAATTATACGGGCGTTGAACAATCCGTAAAACTGTCAAACTTAGCCAGGCAAAAGTTAGCTGATTTAAAAATAACGGGCAATATAATAACTGGGGATGTTTTGAATTTAAACTCTATTACGGATAAAAAATTTGATTTGGTTTTATGCATCGCTGTTCTGCCGCACATTCCGTCCGCCGAACTGCGCCGGTATCTGTTACGACAAATAAAAAACCACCTTGCTTCAGACGGCATTTTTATTATTACTGCTTGGAACTTGCGCGCGCAATGGAAATACAAAAAATTAATCTGGAAACACGGCGCGCAAAAAATTTTAGGGCTAAACAAGATGGATTTCGGTGATATTGTTTTCCCCGGTTTCCAGCAAAAATCGCCGCGCTATTACCATGCTTTTACTGAAAATAAATTAAAAAAAATATTAATTCAAGCGGGCTATAAAATCAATAAATTATATTCTGACAAAAAAAACATTTATGCGATTTGTAAAATTTGAGCCTATTTTTTCTTCTTGAAAACAATCGCGTTGGGAATATTCCTGGTCGGCCCTTCTTTGTAAACGCCGTTATAATATAACGCTCGGGATGCTCCGCCGTCTAAATTTATCGCGTAGTCCACTTCTAATGCCTTCAATATATCAGCCAAATCCGGCACGGTCGCGTCGTACGCGATAATTAAATAAACAAAATTTTCTTTTACCGCGAACGCGTTGCGCGCGGCTTTAGTCTCGCGCTGTTTTTGGTCCACTTCCCAGTCAATCAGCAAGTTTAGGCCTTCCTCAATAATGCGCGGTTTGTTGCCAAAAGCGGCCTGAATTTCCACGTTATATTTTTTCTTAAAATTTTCCTCGGAAATAAAAGCCTTATGCGTGTCTTTGAAGTAATAAAAGTTGTTATTAGTATCGAAAACGAGCAAAGGTCCGGTAGTGGGATATTTAAAATTATCAGCATTAATAAATTTTTTTAAGCGGCTGTTGTAAACCGGATAAAAATAACTGTTAATTTTGCCAGTGCAGGAACTGTAGTCCGGCGGGCAGAAATATGTGCCGTTAATGCCGGCAAAACCGTTATTGTCTTCTACAAAATCAGCTAAAGTCTTGGTGCCGCAGTTGTTATCGCAATCTTCATCGTCGGCCGTATCAGTAATAATCTCTAGATTTGGGTCGTTTAGATCAATCGTGATGATATCAACTTTAAATTCTTCCCCCTTGGCAGTGGTAATGGTTATGTATTTATAACTGCTATACTTATCAATCGATTCGTCTAAAATATTTTTGTTGATTAAAGCTAAATCTTTCTTGGTAATTCCCAGCCCCTTCTCGCGCATAACGGCGAAAGCGTCTTCCGGCCGCCCCAGATAATAACGTTTTTGATCGGTTGGATTTATATACCAGGCCTCGCCCTTTTCCTCCGCTTGCACTACAATCCTGCCGGATAATCTGTTTACCAAAGCAATATTAATTTTATCTTCCGCGGAGACGGGTTTTAAATCTATCTCTGTATCTATTTTTACCCCTGCCACCTGCGGCTGTCCCTCGCCCGCCGGTATCTTTGCTAAATTAACATTTGTAATTCCCAACCCTAGTTCGCGCATAACTTTAAAGGCATCGCCCGGCCGGCCTAAATAATAACGTTTTTTATTTTCCGGATACACATACCAAGCCTCACCGTTGCGCTCCACATCCAATAAAATTTTTCCGGACAATCGGTTAGCTGCCGCGCCGGCCTGTGCCGCCGCTTGCGGGAACAGCAGAAAAAATGCAGCGATAGCTGCGGCAATGGCGATAATATCAACTAACAAATCCCCTAAATCAAACTTCATCTTCCGCCAAAATTTGTCATATAATTCTTTCACTATACTTATGCATAAAGTTAAAAATGCCGCCCAAAGCCAGGTCGAAAATATTAAAAAAATATAAAATAACAAAAAAGCTACGATAAAATGCACATATTTTTCGTAAACCCCGTAATATACTCCCTGTAAAAATTTTGATATTTTCATATTGGCATTATAGCATAAGAAAATCCACCCGGAAAAAGGTGGATTTTCTATTGGAGCGGGTAACGGGAATCGAACCCGTATCTCCAGCTTGGAAGGCTAGCATAATAGCCGTTATACTATACCCGCCTACGCTACGCTTCGGCGGGCAAGCCCGCAAAAACATAACAAGACATTAAAATAAATTTAATAAATCCAGCACCTTGACCGCGGGGTATTAAACCCTGCGGCAAGAATGATGATAGCCCTTCATCCCTGCGGCAGAGACCGCAGGGTATTCGGGCACGGTGCTGGATAAATTAATAAACTACTTCAAAGGCACAAACACAAACCCGGGAAATTCTTTTTTTTGAGTTTTACCTTCGGCAATTTTATCAATCTGCCAGACAGAATTTTTAACAGGGATAACCATACGCCCGCCTGTTTTTAACTGTCCCACAAGTCCATTAGGCAACTCTTCCGCCGCGGCTGACACCAAAATTTTATCAAAAGGCGCCTCTTTTGGCAACCCCAGCCTGTTTTCTGTCTGCATAATCAGAGCCCACGGCAAATTATATTTTTTTAAATTTTCACTGCCAAATTCAACTAACTCCGGCACTAATTCTATGCCTAATGCTTTTCCTTTTTCTCCTGTAATATGCGCCAGTAGCGCTGTCGTCCAACCTGAACCGGAACCAACATCTAAAATTTTTTCTTCCTGTTTCGGCTGCAGAAGCTCCAACATAAACGCCACGGTAGTCGGTTGCGATATTGTCTGCCCATATCCGATCGACAAAGGATAATCGCCATATCGCTCTTCGTAAAAATCCGGCGGAACAAAATCAGCCCGGTCTATTTTTTCAAAAGCTTTAATGATTAGCGGCGTTCGCAGAACATCAAAATCTATAAGATAATCAACTAATTGCTGGTTGCTCTGAAACATTTTTTAAAAATTATTTATACTGAACCTTGCCTACCGGCAGGCAGGTATTTAATAACAATCTTTTTAACTTCACGCGCGCTATTAACCGCCATCAACTCCGCCCGCAGCTCTTTCGCTCCTTTAAATCCGGACGCGTACGCCTTAAAATGCTTTTTCATAACGGCAAAATTCTTGCGGCCGTGAAATAATTTATCAAACAAAACCGCGTGCTCGGCCATAACCTGCAACTGTTTTTTTAAAGGCACATCATTTTTGCTTGTCCGCGGGTTAAAGAACCACGGATTGCCAAATGCCGCGCGGCCGACCATGATGCCGTCAACGCCGTATTCTTCAATTTTTTTATAAGCATCTTCTAAATTTTGAACATCGCCGTTGCCAATAATTAATGTTCCCGTGCCTTTCGCCAATTTCATAATTTTTTTTGCCTCGCTCCAATGCGCCGGCGCGTCTGACATTTCTTTGCGCGTCCGCCAGTGAATGGAAATTACCGCCGGCTCTGCCTCTAATAATGATTTTATCCATTTCGTAGTGTCAATTTTATTATAACCAATTCTAGTTTTTACCGATACCGGCATTTTGCCGCTTCCGCGTTTAGCAGCGGCAATTATTTCTTGAGCCAGTTTATAATTTTTCATCAGTACCGCACCCGCGCCCTGCTTTTCCACTTTTCGGTCAGGGCAACCCATATTAATGTCAATGCCGTCAAAGCCGAGTTTCTTTATAATTTTTGCCGCCTGATAAAATTTCTTCGGGTCAGAACCAAAAACTTGCGCCACGATCGGATGCTCGTTTGGTTTAAATTTCAAATCTATCAGCATATTTTCATATCCTTTTTCCGAACATAGGCCGTTAACCGAAACAAATTCAGTCCACAAAACATCCGGCCGGCCGTATTTAACAAACATCTGTCGAAACGCTTCGTCCGTTACGTCCGACATTGGCGCAAGACACATAATCGGCCGCTTTTCTTTGCGGCAACGCTGTGATAGTTTCCGCCAAAAACCTAAATTTATCTTATTTTTATTACTCATATCTTTTTTTAACATACTCTAATTTTATCGTTAAATCAACAGCAGTCAAAAAAATAATTTTGAAAAGTCAAAAAAAGACTGACCCTCTTGTTAGAGAATCAGCCTTTCGCTAAACCTATAAAATCTTCAACTAAAATCCCATATCCCCGCCTCCGGCAACGCCCGGCTCCATCAGGCCGGCTCCAAATTCTTCGCCGCCGCTATTTATTTCCTGCCTTCTAAAAGCATCGGGCAGTTCAAAGTTCACATTTGACCTCGTA
>PFAR01000014.1:0-818 GCA_002773655.1 Candidatus Falkowbacteria bacterium CG10_big_fil_rev_8_21_14_0_10_43_10
TGCGCTCGTTTCCCGACTTAACGGTACATCTCACGACACGAGCTGACGACAACCATGCAGCACCTGTCTAGCACCTTCGAAAGACTCCCTATTTCTAGGGTATGCAGCTAGATGTCAAACCCTGGTGAGGTTCATCGCTTATTATCGAATTAAACCACATGCTCCACCGCTTGTGCGGATCCCCGTCTATTCCTTTGAGTTTTAGCCTTGCGGCCGTACTCCCCAGGCGGGATGCTTAACGGGTTACCTTAGGTAAACAGCACTGGCAGGGTCGATACTGCCAATACTTAGCATCCATCGTTTACGGCGTGGACTACTGGGGTATCTAATCCCATTCGCTACCCACGCTTTCGTCTTTCAACGTCAGGCGCGTTCCAGCAAGCTGCTTTCGCTTTAGGTGTTCTTGCTGATATTAATGGATTTAACCCCTACACCAGCAATTCCGCTTGCCTCTACCGGCCTCTAGTTTAATCGTATCTTCTGCAGCCCCGAAGTTGAGCTTCAGGATTTAACAGAAGACGCATCAAACAGCCTACAGACGCTTTACGCCCAATAAATCCGGATAACGCTTGGGGCACTCGTATTACCGCTGCTGCTGGCACGAGTTTAGCAGCCCCTTATTCCTCTGGTACCGTCATTTGTTCTTCCCAGAGAAAAGGTTTTTACACCCCGAAGGGCTTCTTCAACCACGCGGCGTCGCTCCCTCACACTTGCGTGCATTGGGGAATATTCTTGACTGCAGCCTCCCGTAGGAGTCTGGGCAGTGTCTCAGTCCCAGTGAGCCGGGTCATGCTCTCACACCCGGTACTTGTCATAGC
>PFAR01000014.1:836-978 GCA_002773655.1 Candidatus Falkowbacteria bacterium CG10_big_fil_rev_8_21_14_0_10_43_10
CCCGCTTTTATCAAGTATTATTCCGAATTTCTCCGGGTTATCCTTGACTTCGAGGCAGGTTGCCAATGTGTTACGCTCCCGTTTGCCTTGTCCCTTGCGGAACAATCGACTTGCATGCCTTAGACACGCCGCCAGCGTTCAT
>PFAR01000014.1:1103-13420 GCA_002773655.1 Candidatus Falkowbacteria bacterium CG10_big_fil_rev_8_21_14_0_10_43_10
TGCGGGGCAGGTTTAATTGGCGCCTAATAATACTAAAATAATTTAATATTACTAGGTTTTATTCTGTTGCTAAAGTGCGTTTATCCCTTACAAACCAACAAACCTTGTCGCAAGTTAAATATGATGCTTGCAAACTTGCGGCAGATTTGTTGATTTGTAATCTAGAAAAAAACAGAAATATCCTAAATTATCAGAATATCACTGTTTTTTTATCAACATATCTGCCTACCAAGCAGGCGGGTGAATTTTAAATAATTACTTTGATGAAATTTTTGGCTGTTAATAAATAAACCAATTTTTCATGTGTGCTCTTATTTTAGGGTATTTTAAAAAAAGTGTCAAGCGGTTTGAATTTCAGATTTCAGATGTCGGGTTTCAGTTAGCGATTTTTGCTATTTAGTTGACTTTTTGGTGAGAGGAGGTTGCCGCCATTGCTCAACAGTATTATGCGACGCGCTGCAAAATTTTTTATGGGTGCGTGGCAGTTTTAACATCATTGGCTGGGTGTTATTGTTATTATATGCCGGTATTTTTATCCCTCTCGTCAATTCAAGAGTAAAAACAGGGATTATACTCTTTTTAATTGGAGGATGCATATGGGTTATCATCCGCCAATTATAAAAAAATTTGTTTTGTTCTTTACTATAAACTTGTAGTGGCTTCGCTGCAGTGACGGAGTCATTTTTTTTATGTTTTTGCTATGGTATAATAATTGCATATGGCTGAGCAAGATATAAAATATAAATTTTCGTCCGGCTTTCTATGGGGTACAGCGACGAGTGCGCATCAAATTGAAGGCGGCAATGAAAATAATTGGACCAAATGGGAGAAGAAAGGCCAAATCAAAGACGGGTCTGTTTCCGGACGGGCCTGCAATTCTTATGAATTATATAAGGAAGACATACGGTTGTGCAAAGAATTAAACAATAATGCTTACCGGTTTTCCCTTGAGTGGAGCCGGATTGAGCCGGAGCAGGGAAAGTTTGATAAGGAGGCCTTAAAGCATTACCAAAAAGTTGTTGAATGCTGCCGGAAAAATAATATTGAACCATTGGTGACTTTATACCACTGGACCCAGCCGCTTTGGTTTGCCAAACTGGGCGGGTGGCTCCATAAGCGGTCGCCTTTGTTTTTCCGCAATTACGCGGAAGCGGTTGCCAAACAACTGGGCCGGGAGGTAACTTTTTGGTGTACCATCAACGAGCCGATGATTTATTCCTATAACTCTTATTTAAAGGGAAAATGGCCGCCGCAGAAAAAAAGTTATTGGCAATGGAAAAAGGCGCTGGACAATTTAATCAAGGCGCACAAGCTCTCTTATTTCACGCTCCATAGCCATAACAGCAAATGCAAAGTCAGCGTTGCCAAGAATAACCAGTTTTTTGAGCCTTATGTGGATAGCATTTTTAATAAAGCAGTGGTAAAATTAATTACGCATTACTGGAATTATTATTTTTTAAATAAAATAAAAAACGAACTGGATTATATCGGCTTAAACTATTATTTCCACAACTTAATTTATGCTTCGCTGAAGGGGCATGTATTAATGAATGAAAATAAGATTGCCAATGATTTAGGCTGGGAGATTTATCCCAAAGGAATTTATGAGGTATTAATCGGACTGAAAAAATACAATCTGCCGATTTATATATTGGAGAACGGCTTAGCCGACGCCAAAGATGAGAAGCGGGCAGATTTTATTAAGAGCCATCTTCGCTATATATATCAGGCGATTAAGGACGGTACGGACGTGCGCGGGTATTGCCACTGGTCGCTGCTGGATAATTTTGAATGGTCGGAAGGATATGAACCGAAGTTTGGTTTATATAGAGTAAATCCGAAAACTTTTGAGAGAACGGTGCGGCCGAGCGCGAAAGTGTATGCGGAGATAGCTAAGAATAATGGGTTCTAGAAATTAACCTAATTATTTTAATTATTCTAATTAACCTAAACAAATCCCAAGTTTTAAATCCCAATTAGTTATGCTTATAATTTTATTTAGATATTATACATTAGTGATTGAGCATTGTTTAGAATAATTAGGTTAATTAGAATAATTAGAAATTTATTATGTGGCTGCCTATTTCAATTTTAGCTTATTTTCTTAATGCCGGCGTTTATACCGCCGACAAATATTTTTTATCCAAAAAGATTCACTCTTCCATTACTTACGCTTTTTATGTCGGGATTTGGAGCATCGGCAACACTGTGCTGTTCCATTTTTTTCCTTACTGGCCGGACTGGCCCTGGCTGGCGCTGGAGCTGTTCGCCGGCTTAGTTTACTTATGGGCTTTAGTCGCCTGGTATAAGGCGCTGCATCAAAGCGAAGCGACTAAGGTGGTTCCGCTCGTCGGCGCTTTCGTTCCGGTTTTCAGCTTTTTATTGTCAGCTTTGTTTTTAAAAGAATCATTAAGCCAGCAGGAACTGCTGGCACTGTTCATTTTAATTGTCGGGGGAATTTTAATTTCAATAAAGCAAACCGAGGAGAATAAGTTTAAAAAAATAATACGCGGTCTTTCAATATTTTTTGGTTCAAAAAAGGCGGAGCTCCACCCCACCGGCCGGCTGATTGCCAACTCCTTGATCTCCGCTTTCACTTTTGCCGCCTATTACGCCCTGATCAAATATATTTATATGAATGAGCCGTTCATGGGCAGCTATCTTTGGACGCGCCTTGGCAGCTTTATCGGCGCGATTTTGCTGATTGTTCCGGCGGCCAGCCGCAAGATTATTTTTGAGAAAAAAAGAAGGCAGTTCGCTATCAAGAGCTGGCCGTTATTTTTGGCCGTCAGGTTTTTAGGAGTAATCGCCTTTATTCTTTTAAACTACGCGATTTCGCTCGGCAGCGTTCCCATAATAAATGCTTTGCAGGGAATACAGTACGTCTTTTTGATTTTTATCGTGCTCTTCCTGTCGGAGGCGCATCCGAAAATTTTAAAGGAAGAGCTGGGCAAACCGGTTTTAATCCAGAAATTTATCGGAGTGGTAATGGTAAGCTTGGGAATGTATCTTTTAATATAAATTATCATCTTTTATGTCATTCCCGCGAAAGCGGGAATCTCGTGTCTAAATTTTAGATTCCCGCTTTCGCGGGAATGACAATTACATGCTACGCAGATATAAAATTTTAATAGCGCTAGGAGCAATAATATTGTTAGCTTTGTTGTTATCTTTAGCGAGCATCCGCCCGATTTACGACCAAAGCGAGCTGGAATACGGCGTTACTTTTTCGCCCCGCTTTATCCGGGGCATGGGGCTGAATTGGCAGGCCGCTTTTACCGATATGCTTGACGATTTGGGTGTTAAAAAACTGCGCCTGTCCGCCTATTGGGATGAAATTGAATATAAGCAGGATATTTTTAATTTTGACGATCTGGACTGGCAGGTTAACGAAGCCGGTAAAAAAAACGCGGAGATTATCCTGGCAGTCGGGGGGCGTCTGCCGCGCTGGCCGGAATGTCATTTCCCCGGCTGGGTCGAAGAACTTAAAGATTCTGCCAGGCAGGAAGAAATCCTTGATTATATCAGCAAGACGGTGGAGCGGTATAAAGTCAATAGTAGCATTGCCGCCTGGCAGGTTGAGAACGAGCCGTTTCTGCCCCATTTCGGCGACTGCCCAAAGCTGGACGCGAAATTTTTAGACCAGGAAATCGCTCTCGTGCGCTCCTTAGATAGCCGGCCGGTTATTGTAACCGACAGCGGCGAATTGAGCGTCTGGTTTTTAGCCGCCAGCCGGGCCGATATTTTCGGCACCACGCTCTACCGCGATACTTACAGCTCCCATTTAGGCCGCTATATTCACTACCCTATTCCGCCGGGCTTTTTCCGCCTGAAGCAGAACCTGGCGGAGTTTCTAAGCATGCCCAAGCCGGAGGAAATAATCGTGATAGAATTGCAGGCTGAACCATGGGGGCCCAAGCCTTATTATAATTTGACAAAAGAAGAGCGCGGGCGCACGATGAATTTAGAAAAATTTAAAGAAATTTTAGAATATTCTCGCCAGGCCGGCTTCCGTGAATTCTATTTATGGGGAATTGAATGGTGGTATTGGGAGAAGGAAGTTAACGGGGATAGTTTGTTGTGGGAGGAAGCGAAGAAACTTTTTTAAATTTATAATTATTCTAATTAACCTAATTATTCTAAACAATGCCCAATTGCCAATGCCTAATAAATTGGAATTTAGGGTTTTGGGATTTATTTAGGTCAATTAGAATAATTAGGTCAATTAGAAATTTATCATTATGTCCGAACAAAAAAATAATTACTCAATCGGCATCGACATCGGCGGAACCAAGATGTCCGCGGTGCTGTTTGATCGGGAAAAAAATGAAGTCATTGCCGATTATAAGCTGGCTACTCCCAAAGACAGCCTGGATAAGTTTTTAGTAATGCTTTACGCTTTGATTGATCCGTTGATTGAAAAAGCGAAAAAAGAAAAATTAAAGATTAACGGCATTGGCGCCGGGGTGGCCGGAGTGGTAGCGGCGGCGACCGCGGGCAACGGCAAAGGGCATATTTTAATCAGCCCCAACCTGCCGATTCTAAATGAAGCGGAACTGGGAAAAATTCTGCAGGAAAAATACAGCCTGCCGGTCGCGCTGGACAACGACGCCAACTGCTTTTTGCGGGCGGAGCTGGCATTGGGAGCGGCAAAAAATTACGCCAACGCCGTCGGCATAACTTTAGGCACGGGCATCGGCGGCGCTATCAGCCTTAACCGGGAAATTTATCAGGGGTTGCACGATTCGGCTGGAGAAATCGGGCATATGATTGTCGATGTAGTTAACGGCACGCCGATGGATTTAGAGGATATTTATCACGACTTAACCCAGGGCAACGCCCAGGCTATGGCCGAAGAAGCCTATAACGGCGACAAGCTGGCGATTAAAACTTATAGCGAGATAGGAAAACATCTCGGGCTTACTTTAGCCAGCGTGGTTAATTTAGTTGATCCGGAGATTATTATAATCGGCGGCAGTGTTATGAGTTCTAGCGACTTGTTTTTAAGCGAAGTAAAAAAATATCTTAAAGAAGCGATTATCTCTCCGAAGCTGAAGAAAATAAAAGTGGTTCCGGCGAAGCTGGAGATGGCTGGCGCGATCGGAGCGGCTCTCCTTCGGATCGCAGACTAATAAATACATTTTATTATCTCTTGACATATATATCAAATTTGATATAATAAAATCATCATGGAGGAGGATAAATACGAAATAATCTTTTTTGAAAAATTCAACGGCAGAAAGCCTGCCAGGGAGTATTTAGGAAATATTAAATGATTTTATTATAAAATTATGACTAATCTAGAGAAAAAACAAGAAGAGTATATTAAAAAAAATCCTGATGTTAGATTTGATTTATATTTAAAAGAAAGATTAAAAGATGAGGAATTTAAAAGATTATTTGAGGAAAGTCGCGCCCAAACCAGAATAGCGATTGAATTAATGAGATTAAGAAAGAAGAAACGCCTGACCCAGTCCCAGCTGGCTAAAAGCGTAAGGATGCCGCAGGCTAACATCGCCCGCATTGAGCGCGGCGAGCACTTCCCGACCCTTAATACTTTATCTAGGATCTTTAACGCCTTGGGCGAGGTGGTATCTTTAAAAGTGGGCAAGAGAACTATTTGTTTGTAATTAAATGGGACTGTCGCCGAATGCTCTTTTGAGTATAAATTTTCACAATTTTGAGAAAATTTTAGATAAAAATTTACCGAAATTTGGAAATTTAGACCGAATATGGCATTCGGCGACAGTCCCTAAATAGAAAAGCATTTATAAGATAAAAAAAGACACGGCCCGAAGGTCGTGTTTTTTTGTTATATAAAAGTTTATAAAGATAATTGCGGAAATGGCTCAAGCGCTTTAATAAATTTAGCTTCTTTTTCGGAAATAACCTTTTTATTTTTTAGAATATCAACCAGCATATTAATTTGCGCGTCCTTAGCTGAAAAGATTTTATTCAATGTTTCCCTATTGGTTAGTTGTTGATTTTTCATAATAATTAAAGGTTTATATGGAGGTTTCCAAAATCTCTAAAAGTTTTGGAAACCTGATGATGATTTTTAACTCACTTGTCCCAGTAAAGCGCGGTAGATAACGAAGTAGACGAGACCGTAGGCGGCGAAGATAACGAGCAGGCCCAAAGTCGCCCAGATTAAAATATTTTTCCCCTGCGTTACTTTTTCTTCTTTTCCGCCGGCGGTCATCCATAACAGCCCGCCGTAGATAAACATAATTAAGGCGAGCGAACCGACTAATCCTAAAACCGCCTGGATAATCCGGCCGATTAAAATCTGCGGCCCAGTCCCGTCTTTGGGAAGATTAAGAGGGTCGTTAAGCTGGACTGTGCCGCCTCCCCGATTATTAACAGTCCTATCTTCTCCTTGATTACTTGCGGATACTGTAGTTGTTGTAAAAAATAAAGTTAATATTAGAGATAGACAAATAACTATTTTTTTAAATAACATATAATTTGATTAAGTTAATTATAAAATAATTTTAACACATTTTTTAAAAAAAAGAAAAAGGACAGACGCTAACGCGAATGCCCTTTAGAATGAACGAACGGGGAATTTAAAAAAAGTTATTTTTTTCGGATTATTCGGAAGTCCATGTCGAATAGGCTGTCCGAATAGATAAAAATATCAATCCCTTCAGGAGGGATATCCGAAAAGTCAAATTCCCTTTCTTCGCTCGGCTTGGTCGGGTTGTGGTAATACTCATCCAAGTCACTACCAATCACCCAAAAGCCGTGAGCGGCGTTCCGGTAGTGAAACCAATCGCCGTTATAGACGCGACAGACTCTAGTCGAAGTTGCCGTAACCTTCTGGGCCAGCCAGTCGAGGTTACGCGGCGGTGGCGTTGGTTTTGATTTTGGGGGCCCGAACAGTACCTCCTTGGTTAGATGATATGAGCCACCAACAGTTCCACCAGCCGCAATTTTTCCGGCAACATTCTCATCGGTGAGAGGGGCTGACAAAGCTCCGGCTGTTTGCGAACCATTATAGCGCGCGTATATCATGGTTTGCGCGCCAAAGGCGATAAAAAGAAATATTGAAATGCCATAGATGCATTTTTTTGATTTCTTAAATACCGCCCCGGTTGTTATCCAGCCGACCCCTAGCAAGAACAACAATTCATAAATGATTTTTCCGGCCGGATAATTTAAAAAGCTTTTAGCTCCTCCGGTGGAAGAGAATTGCGTCCATACTTGAAACGGGGTAAAATCAATTAATTGTGTCAGATACCCCCTTAGGATAAAGAAGATTGTGACACAAAGAAAAGATTTCAGAGAGAACATCGTCGTTGTTTTCAAATCCCCTAAAATTTTTGTGACCTTGGGGTTTGGCGACATTCTGATATAGGCATATATATTCAATGAGACCACCCACACCAGAATCCACGCGAACGGAGCCGGAATAAACCAACTCCATAAGACGATTGAAAACACAGCGATTCCGATAGCAAGAGACAGATACTTCATTGTTTTTCTCCTTAGCGCCGCAGGAATTCGGCGAAGTTCTTTATGGTCTTGTACACTAATTCCATACCAATATCTACCCCGGCAATTTCACCCACTCGGGTTAAAAAACCGGCTGGCGTAGATAAGGATAAGGGAGTACTTTCAGCTGCAGTTTGTGTTTCGCCCTGCCCCGTTCGCCATTGTTTCAGATTTTCCGCCAGCCCATCAAAAAGATCGGCGGCTTCGTCCGCAAAAGCAAACGGAGAATAGAGCAAAGCCATAGCCAGAAAGATGATAAGTAGCTTCCAGAAAAACCAGCCCTTGTTTTCGCGGCTCCACTCTGTGCCTTCCGCTCGGGCATCATTTTCTTGCGGTTTTTTGGCTCCAGCTATCAGTTCAGCAATTTTGCCATCAAGAGCAAACAAACCATAGGTTATATAGTTATTTGCTCTCTCATTGTATTGCTGTTTACTTTCCCCCTTTAACCGTTCTGCTCGGAGAGTGTAGACTGGGTCATTTTGGAATTGCTGAAGCAACGATTTTTTGTCTTGAATCGTCCGGTTGCTTTCATTAATCCCACCGACCACCACATTTTGCATTTTTTGTACCCATTCAGTGTAAACAGGTTTTGCAAGCCAATTTACACTTGAACGAAATGTGGAAACAAATACCGGTTCTCCTCCACCATACTTTATTCCAAGAGCAAGACTGATAAATGCACAGCCTACAAGAACAAAGAAGCGGTAGTTATTATCTACGCCAATGCGGTATAATGATGCTCCAGCGCCAGATTGAACTGCTATCCTGGCAGTTGGACAGCAATACAGTGCTAGAAGAATCGCAATAAAAAGCATAACAGAAGACCCCAAAAACCACCAGCCGGCAGTTAGACAAACTATTGGGGTTACAACAATAACGAAGATAAAGATTACTAAGTTTATTATGGCCGGGAACAGATTTGCTAAAAAACCGTCTCCCCAAGCAACCGGAGGATGGGATTTTTTAGGTCCTCGCAAGGTTAAAGTTTTATCAACCTGTTTGTTGCCTATCGTATCCAAAACTCTCACAACCACTTTTTTCCTTTTTGTTTCAAACTCAGCTACTTCATATTCGCAGCAGCCGAATTCATTTAAATCAATTCTATTCGTAGATTCTTGTCCATCCACGATTAAAATTTTGCAAACCTTATTCGGTTTGAAATCGGGGGCGTTTGGCGAACCTACAGAAATAAAAAGTTTGTATTTTCCTTCTTCTCCTGTATAGTTCACCTCAAGTTTTATTATGGGATCAATCTTTTCTGGTGTTTTTTTTGCCTCGTCAGCCATAATCAGCTCTCCTTTCGCTTTTCGCGAGATTTTTTTGATTTTGAGCAATTCTAAGATCGCTTCATTTCACCCTCTTCCGCTAAATCTGCGGAGGGCAGGCCATTTTCAACCGCAAAATTATTATTATGGCCGAAAATGGCAGGCCCTCTGTTTTTTAGTAAAACTCCTCAAAGAAAGAGAAAACTCTGTCTCCGAGGGGTACGAAAGAAGGCAAAATGAAACGATTTAAAACTGCTATCCCGCCTAAAATTTCATATTAAGGCGGGTAAGTTGTAAAAGTACAATACCCCATATCATAGCATAAAAATAAAAAAAAGTCAAACACTTATGACATTTTTTGTTTAAAATTAGCTTATTTTATTTATATAAATTGCTATGTGTGCCTATAGTAATAAAATAAATAATATCTTTATCTTCTCTAAATAATGCCCGCCAATCAGCAGTAATATTTATACTGCGGTACCAATTTAATTGTCCCGCAAGCTTATGGTTATTTAAAAGCGGATTATTTTTATCGTTAATAAAAAGCCTTAATTTTTGTTTAAAGGCTTCTTGAATTTTAATAGGCGATTTTTCTAATTTTTTTAAAAAGCGATTCGTATGATGGATACGCATTTATTTATCTAAAAACTTTAAAGCATCTTCAGGATTGTCAAAAGAATAGACATTCCCCCCTTTTATATCATCTTCCGCTTTTTTTATTTCATTTAATAAATACTCGGTCGGCTCTTCCCTTAAGCTGAAACGCACTTTTTTGTCCCGAATTAACTGCCTTAAATAAGCGTTTATTACTCCGCTTAAAGAAAGGCCTAAATCAGCGGCAATTTTTTGCGCCGCTGTTTTTATTTTTGGCTCGGTTTTTATATTTATAATTACAGAATTCATAATTTTATAATATATATTAAGTATATACTTAGTATACATCAATAAAAAATATTGTCAATAAACAAAAAGCAACATAACAAATATTATTAGGTAAATATTGAGTTAAAAAATAAACTTAAATTGTCTTTTAATTTTTAGAAAATCATCATTGGCTATTTTTGATATTTTATTTTGCAATCTGTTTTTATCAATCGTGCGGATTTGAAAAATTAAAATTACCGAATCTTTATCTAATTTTGATTTGTTTTTTGGCAGAAAGTAAGTAGTTAATTTACCTTTTGCTTTTAAATTAGAGGTAATCGGAGCGATAATTACCGTGTTTAGATTTTTATTTAATATGTCATTTTGCATAATTAAAACAGGCCGAAAACCAGCCTGCTCATGCCCTTTTACCGGGTTTAAATCCGCTAAAAATATATCTCCTTGTTCTATTGTCATAAAAATTAGTTGATTTTTGACTGAATCAACGACCATTCATTTTCGGAAGGTAAATCTGTAAAATCTATTTTTGCCAGCTCTTTAGCGTCGCTTTCAAGCTTTTTCCTAAACCAAAGTTCCAAAGCTTTTTTTATAATGTGGCTTTGGGTAATATTTTTTATTTCAGATTCTTTTTTAATCTCTTGAACTAAAGAGAAAGGCAGAAGAGCGGATATGCGAGCTGTTTTTGTTATTGTATTCATAGTTTAATAATATTATGATTTCATCATATCAAATCGTAATATTATTGTCAAGGGATATATTTTTTGTACTCTTTCCTGCTTTTTATTTCTTCTTTTATTTCCGGCAGTTTCTTCAGCTTTTTATAAATGAACCAGGCCCAAATAGCATGCGTTAAAAACCAGATTAAGAACCAGAAGCGGGCTGATAAAAATGGGACGGCTTCAAAGGTAAAAAACAAGATAAAAGCGCCGATAATGGTCCCGGTCAGGCAGAAATTATAGATACTCAACCATATTTTAGCGTAAAGCGTTTTTTTATATTTTTTATAGTAAAACCAGGAAACAAAGACAGATATAAAGAAGATAACCACTAAAGTCATTAAAGCATACTGAAAAACCGGCTGCAAAGCGCCGGGGTGGAGGTTAAACCACATTTTTAATGTTAAGAAATTTTGCATAACAATTTGTCATTCCCGCGAAAGCGGGAATCCCGTTTTATATCGTCGAGATTCCCGCTTTCGCGGGAATGACAGTAAAACGGGAATGACAGTAAAACGGGAATGACAGTAAAAAATTAGTGTTTTAAGAATACCAGCCCAAAATGGTATTCGCCGGCGTTAAATTCTTCCAGCAGTTCCATCCCCATTCGCTGGCAGACAGCCATCAGATTTTCCCGGTTAACGCGCTCTTCAACCGACGGCCCGAAAGGAGTGGAAACTTTTTTCCAGTCCACAATTACCAGCTTGCCGCCCCGTTTAACCATTCGGAATGATTCGCGGATCATCTCGGAGCGCTTGTTTGATTGGTATAATACATTAATCAGCAGGCCGACGTCAAGGGAATCGGTTTCAATCTTCGTGGCCTTGAAAATTTCCAGGTTGGACCAGACTGTTTTTACCTGTTTTAAATTGTCCTGCCTGACCCGCCGTTCAATGTTAGTCAGATTATTTTTTAGAATGTCCACCGCGTAAATTATGCCCCGCTCGCCGATAGCATTGGCGATGGGAAAAATAAAATGGCCGGTGCTGCCGCAGCCAAGGTCGGCCACCTGCATCCGTTCGATTATCCCAGCTTTTTCAATAATTATTTTCGGGTCGATTAAGGCGTTTCCTCCTGTAATCTTATTCATATATTTTAGTATTTCAGTATGAAGTATATGGTATCTAGTATTAAGTATATAATAATAATCTTTTTTTGTCATTTCGAAGGAGTGAAACGACTGAGAAATATAACTATCATATATCCCTCGCCTCGCTTCTCTGGCGAAGCGGGCTTCGCTCGGGATGACATATTAAGAAAGTATTTGTTTTACTGGCCTAAAACTCTTTCTGTGTATTTCGCACGGCCCGTATAATTTTAGGGCGTTAAGATGCAGTTTTGTACCGTAGCCTTTATGTTTGTTAAAGAAGTAACGGGGATATTTATTGTGCATTTCATTCATAATGCGATCGCGGGCGACTTTTGCCAGGATGGAGGCGGCGGCAATGGAAAAAATTAAATTATCGCCGTTGATAATCGGTTCCTGGGGTGAAGAGTAGTTGGGCAATGGAAGGTGGCCGTCTATCAGAACAAGATCAGGTTTTTGGCTTAAATTTCCTAAGGCTTTTTTCATGGCTAAAAAAGAAGCCTGGAGGATGTTAATGCGGTCAATGGTTTCATGGTCGCACAGCCCGATTCCGCAGGCGGCCGCTTGCTGTAAGATTATATCAGACAATACCTCCCGTTTTTTAGCGGTTAATTTTTTTGAGTCCGTTACCGGCCGCAGGTTTTCCGGAATCTCCTGAAAATCAAAAATAACGGCGGCTGCCACTACCGGTCCGGCCAAGGGCCCGCGGCCAGCCTCGTCAATGCCAGCCACCAATTTATATCCTTGAGACCGGAGGTCTCGTTCGTAGGAAAAATTCATTTTGATTTTTTATTTTTGTCCTTTTTATCCAGCACCGTGCCCGAATACCCTGCGGTCTCTGCCACAGGGATGAAGGGCTATCAT
>PFAR01000014.1:13481-18934 GCA_002773655.1 Candidatus Falkowbacteria bacterium CG10_big_fil_rev_8_21_14_0_10_43_10
ATTTTTTTCCCGACTTTTTTTCTTGAGCGACATCTCCAAAAGACTCAGATGGCTCCTGGTTGTCGATAATATTCTGCAGGCGGTCGAGTTCTTCTTGCACGATCGGGCTGTCATATTCTCCGGCGTGGGCGGTCTGCCCTTCGTAGCGGGTCGCCCGCTGGTCCAGATGCAGATTAAAAGTAACCTGCCCTCCCTGTTCAAAAATATAACAGTGTAGGCGGGGATAATAATTCTGCGTCAGCCGGCGCGCATAGCTGTCCTGCCCGGCGCGGCGGTCATGAAGGTAGGCGTAGCCAGCGCGGCGCATAAAGACCGAAGAATTATCGTGTAATTGGTTTTTATTTATGGTTAATTTCATTTTATTTTTTGTTATCCCGCATTTTTTTGTCATTCCCGCGAAAGCGGGAATCTCCTACTTATTTTATCATCTCCATATATAAATTTTTCCATTGAGGATTCATTTTTTGGATTAATTCAACTTTCCAGTTTCTATTTCATTTTTTCATTTGTTTTTCTCTCTGGATTGCATCTTGTATATATTGATAGGATTTATAATAAACTAGTTTGTTTAAATTATATTTTTCAGTAAAGCCTTTAAATATTTTATTTTTGTGCTGATAAATTCTCTGCAGCAGATTGTTTGTTACTCCTATGTATAATACCTCATTATTTTTATTAGTTAATATGTATACATAATAGCAATGTTCTTTCATATTTTAGATTCCCGCTTTCGCGGGAATGACAAGATATTGTAACTAAGCTTTATCTAACCAGCGCTCTGCCGCTATCGCCGCCATGCAGCCGAGGCCGGCCGAGCTTACAGCCTGGCGGTAAATATAATCAACGCAGTCTCCAGCGGCGAACACGCCTTCAATATTGGTATAAACATTATTTTGGGCGGCAATATAGCCTGCTTTATCGTCTAAATCAAGCTGGCCTTTAAAAATTTCTGTATTGGGAATATGACCGATGGCGAAAAACAAGCCGTCGATTTTCAGTTCCTTTTCTTCACCGGTTTTTTCATTTTTAACTTTAACCCCGGTTAATTTATTCTGCCCCAAATATTTAGTTATTTCACTGTTCCAAAGTATTTCAATTTTAGGATTATTTTTAGTCCGATCCCGCATGATATCAGAGGCGCGGAAATTATTCTGGCGATGGATAATATAAATTTTATCGGCGAATTTGGTTAAAAAATTGCTTTCTTCCATGGCGCTGTCCCCGCCGCCGATCACCGCCACGTTTTTGCCCCTGTAAAAAAAGCCGTCGCAGGTGGCGCAAGTATGGATGCCCTTGCCCCATAACTCTTTTTCCCGCGGCAATCTCAAAGTGCGGGAGCGGGCGCCGGTGGCGATAATTAAGGCCTTGGCCGGATATTCTTTTTCTCCCACCCAGACTTTTTTTGGGCTGGACCCCAGGTTTACTTTAGTGACTGTCTCAAATTTAATAATGCCCCCGAATCTTTCCGCTTGTTTCTGCATATTTATCATCAGTTGCGGGCCCTGAATCCCTTCGGGAAAACCGGGAAAATTTTCCACCGAGGTAGTGGTTGTCAGCTGCCCGCCCGGCTCCGGTCCAGCCAAAATTAACGGGCTTAAGCTGGCCCGGGCGGCGTAAATAGCGGCGGTATAGCCGGCCGGTCCGCTGCCGATAATAATAAGTTCGTTGATTTTTTCGCCACTCATATTTTTATTGCTTAATAATCTTTTTAATATCATATCCCATTGAAGCGCAAAAATCAACAATTTTTCTTGACTTTTAGCTAAAAATCCATTAAAATTAAAAGAGCATAAATAAATCCACCTATTAGCGGTGTTTTTTAATGAATTAATTATCACCTGTCATCCCCGCTTTCGCCTGCCTCGCGGCAAGGCGGGCGGGAATGACAACCAAAATATGAACGTAACCGCTTTAGCCAGAAAATTAAGAATGACGACTTCAGAGCTGTTTGATGTTTTGCCGCAACTCGGCTTTGACATCGGCCGCCGGGCCATTAAAATTGATGACCGGACCGCCAATAAGATAATTTTGAATTGGCCGAGATATAAGAGGCAGCTGGAACGGATGCGGGTCGAGGAAGAGCAGAAGAAAGAAGAGGCCAGGATGCCGCAGGAGAAGAAAAAAATAAAAGTGCCGGCGGCCATTACCGCGAGAGATTTCGCCGCTATCTCCGGAGTTAGCATCAGCAAAGTTTTATCCGAGCTGATGAAAAACGGTATTTTTGTCTCGATGAATGAAAAAATTGATTTTGACACCGCCGCCATTATCGGCGAGGATTTAAATCTGGAAATTTCTTTGGATCAGGAGGCCGGCGGAAAAAAGGACCAAGACAGCAATAAATTAAAAGATATTATGTCTTCTCAGGCGGAGAAAGACCTGCAGCCCAGGCCGCCGGTAATTGTCGTCATGGGGCACGTCGACCACGGCAAGACAAAGCTGCTGGACGCGATCCGCGAATCCAACGTAGTTGACAAGGAAGCGGGCGGAATAACCCAGCATATCGGCGCCTATCAGGTTAAATACAAAGATAAAAAGATTACTTTTATTGATACTCCCGGGCATGAAGTTTTTACCGCCATGCGCAGCCGCGGGGCCAAGGTGGCGGATATTGCTGTTTTAGTGGTGGCGGCCGACGACGGCGTGAAACCGCAGACTATCGAGGCTTACCACATAATTGAGCAGGCGAAATTGCCGTTTATCGTGGCGATTAATAAAATTGACAAGCCGGCGGCCGATATTGAACGCACTAAGAACGATCTTTCCAGCCAGTTGAGAATCGTGCCGGAAGAGTGGGGAGGAAAAACAATCTGCGCGGAGGTTTCCGCCAAAGAAAAAATAGGCATTAATGAAATTTTAGACGCCATTTTATTGGTGGCGGAAATGAACGGCGATAAAATCGTCGCCAACCCGAAGGCACCGGCGGTCGGCACGGTGATTGAATCAAATATCGATAAAGGCGAGGGCCCGGTAGTTACAATTTTAATTCAAAACGGCACTTTGTTGAGCGGAGAAATAATCTGCCTGGAAGACCAGCCGCTGGGCAAAATCAGGATAATGAAAGACTGCCAAGGAAAAGGCATAGCGGCGGCGCTGCCGGGGACTCCAATTAGGATATCCGGGCTGAAAATCTCTCCAAATATCGGAGACATTATTGAAACGTCAAGCGGCAAAAAGATGCGTTTGAATAAAGTCAGGAAGTCCGCTAACCGGCAAGGCGGCATAGCGATGTCCACCGCCGAATCGAAAAAAGACGCGGCCGCGAAGAAAATCAATATTATTGTCCGAAGCGATGTGCTGGGATCAGCTGAAGCGATTGAAGAATCACTGGAAAAGCTTAATACCAGCGAGGTAAAAGTGAAAGTGATTAAGAAGGGACTGGGCAACATTACTGAAGGGGACATTGACACCGCGCTGGCCAGCGAAGCGGTTGTCGTCGGCTTTAACGTTTTTATTTCTAATGCGGTCCAGCTTCTGGCCAGAGAAAAAAAAGTAGAGGCGCTGAATTTTAAGATTATATATGAATTAGTCGATTTTATTAAAAATAAAATGGAGGCCAGCCTGGGAATGGAGATGATTCAGAAAAATTTAGGCAAGGTAAAAGTGCTGGCCATTTTTAAAACTGAGGATAAAAAGCAGGTAGTCGGCGGCAGGGTTAGGAAGGAAAATTTGAAAATAGCGGCAAGATCGAAGTTATTCGCTCCGGCCGATCGGAAGCCCAAGGAAAAATAATCGGGCTGCAGTCCGGCCGGCAGGACGTCAGCGAAGTCGCCGCCGGACAGGAGTGCGGCATCCAGTACGAAGGAGACCCGGTCATTAAAGTCGGGGACATTCTCCGCCTGTATAAAGAGCGGGAAAGCAAAAAAAAGCTATAAAGTTTATGCCCAAAAGAATTGAACAAATAAATGAGTTGTTGCGCAAGGAAATCGCCCTGGCCATTGAACGCGACGTTGAATTGCCGGATATTCTCGCCACCGTTACCAAAGTGGAGTGCCTGCCGGAATTAAGCGAGGCGAAAGTCTGGATTTCAATCCTGCCGGACAACCGGGCCGGATCGGGCCTGCAAGGTTTGCGCCGGCAGCAGGGCTTGATTTATAATGCCCTTAAAAAAAATACTGTTCTGCGGCGCATCCCCAAGCTGAATTTCATTTTTGACAATACGGAAAAAAATGTCGCGGAGATTTACAAAATCATTTCTGATTTTAAAAGTTGATATTTTGCTTGGCTGAACAGGCGGCGTTAGCGCCTAATTAGCGGATTTGAATTATAGTTATGGATAAAAAAATATATAGCCAAATTTTAGATAAAATTAAATCATCGCGGAATATTCTTATCACTACCCACGAAAATCCCGACGGAGACGCAGTCGCTTCGGTCTGTGTCGCGGCGGAATTGTTAGGCGGCCTGGGCAAAAAATATTACATATTTTGCAACGATAAGCCCGAACCCGGATTGCTTTTTCTTCCGCATGCGGAGAGTATTGCCACCAAGGCGGACGATATCCCCTTTGAAACCATAGATTTGGTTATAGCGTTAGACTGCAGCAAGCTTGAGCGGAGCAGGATCGATGAGCAGATTAGGCGGGCGGAAATTTTTACCATTAACATCGACCATCATATATCAAATTGCCAGTTCGGCAACTTGAGTTTGGTTGACCCGGACGCGGCGGCCACTACTCAAATTATTTACGAGTTCTTAAAGCAGGTTAAAATAAGCATAAACCGGGTAATGGCCAACTGCATTTTAACGGGAATCATCACTGATACGGGCAATTTCGCTTATGCCTCAACCGACTCGCATACCTTTGATGTCGCCAGCGAAATGCTTATTAAAGGCGCGAATGTCCGGGAAGTTTTAAATTACACCTCAAAAAATAAAAATTTGCGAATTCTCAAAGCCTGGGGATTTGCTCTTAGCCGCCTGCAGTATAATAAAAAATATGATATTGTCTTTACGGTATTAACTCAGGAAAATTTACAGGGACTGGGCATTGCCAAGCAGGAGCTGGAGGGTTTAGCGAATTTCTTTAATAATTTAAAAGATGCTAAAATAGTGTTAGTTCTTTATGAGTTGGGCGACGGATGCGTTAAAGGAAGCCTGCGGACTAATAAAGACAATGTGGATGTCTCAAGGTTGGCCGGGATTTTTGGCGGCGGAGGGCACAAGAAAGCAGCGGGGTTTGAGATAGAGGGAAAATTAGAGAAGATTAATGATAATTGGCAGATTGTTTAAAATATTTAACCATAGCAACTTTAAAGTTTATTAGTTTATTCATTTATTAATTTATTGCGCAACGCTGTAAAAAAAATCTTAATAAATTAATAAACTAATAAATTAATAGACTAAGGTAGAGTAATATATTTTTTATCCAGCACCGTGCCCGAATACCCTGCGGTCTCTGCCGCAGGGATGAAGGGCTATCATCATTCTTGCCGCAGGGTTTAATACCCTGCGGT
>PFAR01000047.1:0-7702 GCA_002773655.1 Candidatus Falkowbacteria bacterium CG10_big_fil_rev_8_21_14_0_10_43_10
CGGCAATGTTTTAATCACCGTCCCCTTATATCCTAGCTATAATTACGGCGATACGCTGAAAATTAAATGCGAGTTGAAAGCGCCGGAACAAATTGACGATTTTTATTACGATCGGTATTTGGCGATGCAGAATATTTATTCAACCTGTTATAACCCGCAAATAACACCCCTCTCTAACCCTCCCCTTGGCAAGGGGAGGGAATTATATAGTAAAATTTTACAATTAAAATCCCAATTGGCGGACGCGATGAGCGCCGGTTTGCTGGAGCCGGAAAACTCATTACTGCAAGGCATGATATTAAATAATCGCGGGGAACTGCCGGAAGAATTAAAAAATGCTTTCGCGCAAGCCGGTATTACCCATATTATCGCCATTTCCGGCATGAATATCGCGATAATATGCGTTATTATCATTAATTTTTTTATAGCCATCGGAGTTTCCCGGCGCGCCGGCCTTTGCTTTTCGGCTTTAATACTGGGCGCGTATTTGGTATTAATCGGCTGGCCGGCATCAGCCGTGCGGGCGGGGATTATGGCTTTTATCGCCATGCTGGCTATTTTTTTGGGCCGGCTGAACAAATTAACCACCGCGCTCGTTTTTGCCGGCGTATTAATGCTATTAATAAATCCAAAAATGCTGCGTGATGACGTTGGGTTTCAATTGTCTTTTTTGGCGCTATTGAGCATTATTTATGTTTATCCGATTTTTAAGGAGTTTGCGGAAAAAATAATTAAATCCGAAACGAGGTTTGCCTCGTCTATATTGAAGGGTGCGATTGACATTATTATTCTCACTCTGGCCGCTCAAGTTTTAACTCTGCCGATTATTGTTTTAAATTTTCATCAAGTTTCTTTAATCGCGCCGCTGGTTAATGTGCTGGTTTTATTTTTACTGCCGTTTATTATGGTCAGCGGTTTAATCGCGCCGGTTTTAAGTTTGTTCTTGCCAGCATGGGCTTGGCTGTGGTTTGCGCCGACATATTTTACCTTAAAATATATGGTTTGGGTAGCTGATAATTTTGTAAAATTGCCGTTAGCTTATCTGGAAGTGGAATATGTCTGGCTAGGATGGGTTATTTTGTTTTACGCGGTAGCAGGATGGGGAATTTGGTGGTATAATAAAAGATAATTTTCAATGCTAAAAATAAAAGAAAAATTTTTAATTTACTCAATAATTATTTTAGTAATAGCCAGTTTAACACTGGTAGTTTTTTTATACGCCTATTGTCCGCCAGAACAGCTTAAAGTGAATTTTTTAGATGTGGGGCAGGGCGATTCTATTTTAATTAAAACGCCGTATGGCCAAAACATATTAATTGACGGCGGCGACGGCAAGAAAATTTTGCAGGAATTGCCGAAATTTATGCCGTTTTACGACCGCACGATTGACTTGATGATTTTAACCCACCCGCATGACGACCATGTCGGGGGCTTAGTAAAAGTTTTACAAAGATATAAAGTAAAAAAAATTTTATACACCGGGGTGGTCCATACCTCGCCGATGTATTTGGAATGGCTCGCGGCCGTGCGCAGAAAAAATATTCCGCTGGTAATAATTGACCGGCCGCAGACTATCGCCTTGGGAGCGGACTTGCGGCTGGAGATTTTATATCCCCTAGAGAGTTTGTTAAATAAAGAAGTGGAAAATTTAAATAATAGTTCAATTGTTACGAAATTAATTTATAAGGAAAACAAATTTTTGTTCATGGGCGACGCGGAGGGAGAGATTGAAAACGACCTCGCTCCCAGCCCCTTCCAAGACCCCTCCACTTCCGCTTCGCTTCAGCACCTCCCCTTAGTAAGGGGGGGGTTGGATTTAAGCGCGGACGTTCTTAAGGCCGGGCATCACGGAAGTGACACCTCTAATTCAGAAAAATTTTTAGAGGCGGTTAAGCCGAAGTACGCGATAATTCAAGTCGGTGCAGATAATGATTTCGGGCATCCGTCTTTGCGAGTCTTAAAGCGGTTTGAACGCGTTGGCGTGGAAATTTTCAGGAATGATTTAAACGGCTGGGTGCAGGTAATTAGCGACGGATATAACATTAAAATTAATAAAGAAAAGTAGAAACGCCCCGCTGGGGGTCTATAAGGTGAACATAAAAGAGGTTTTTGAAACCTGTTAATTAACAGGTTTCAAAAACCTAAAATATATTAATTCCGAATCATTAGGATTTTTAGCAGGGTGAATTTGACAAATTTTGTCAAGGGTGTATAATTGTTGATTATTAGCATTTTTGCTCTTTTCATAATAAAAATTGGCAATACGGCGCATGCGCCTTTTGTATAAAATACAGATTTGGAGGAAAGAACATGGTTATTTCTTGCGCGGGAATGGACAGAAAAGACGCAATCAATGCACGGCTCTCCGAGCTGTGCGCGGCATTGGTTCCTTATAGTTCAAGGTTACAAACTTTGGATTATGGGAAAATTTCTGTCCAGCCAGGTTGTCTCGAATATCATTTGGGGATGCTTCGCATTTGCATGGTCCATGCCATGCAAAAAGAGGTATCGTTGGATACGGTTTCGTATTTCATTGAAATCATGCTTCTGCTCGTTGAAAAATACGAGATAGAGCACGAAAATAGCGGAATAGTTATTCAGCTCGCAGACATCCGCGCGAAAGTTCCGGCCGAGTTTCAGCAGACACTGGAAGACGGCTGGAAGATGGTGGTCGGATTTTGATTCATCCGTTTGTTTTTAGAGGGAGGTGATGTAATTTCATTACAGCGCTTTCGCTGAAATTTTATAGGCCAACTTTCAGCCTGACTGCTTTATCGGGGTGGTTTCACAACACGTGAATGAGACCATTCCCTTTTTTATTTAAGAAAAATGTATAGAAAAATAAAGCCTAACGAAGAGACAAATAAATTTTTTCTAAATTTAAATTGTGGTAATATATTTAACCAACTCCACAATATTTTTTACTTTAATTAAATTTAAATTTTCAATAGAATCGGGCTTGCTCGCCGTAGCGCTCTGCGCGTAGGCGGGGACAATGGCTTTGGTAAATCCCAGTTTAGCCGCTTCGTTAAGCCGCTGTTCCAGTTTATAAACATTTCTTACTTCTCCGCCTAAGCCGACTTCGCCCAAAATTATCGTTTTGCTGTCTATTGTTTGGTTTAATAAGCTGGAAATAATCGCCGCGCAGACGGCTAAGTCCAGCGCGGTTTCCGTTATTTTTAATCCGCCAACGATATTAATATGCACATCCTGCGCCATTAAGTTGACGCCCGCGCGCTTCGTTAAAACCGCGATTAAAATTTGCAGGCGGTTTAAATCAAAACCGGCCGATTTCCTCTGCGGATAGCCAAAGACGGTCTTGGTCGCGAGCGCCTGCGTTTCTACCAGAAACGGCCGGGTTCCTTCCATAACGCAAGAAATAACATTGCCGGTCTGCGCGTTTGCGCGCTCATCTAAAAATACGCTGGAGGGATTGATGATTTCCTTAAAGCCCGCGCCGGTCATTTCAAATAAGCCGATTTCATCCGTGCCGCCAAAACGGTTTTTAACCGTGCGCAAAATTCGGAAGTCTTTATTTTTTTGCTGTTCCAAATAAATCACCGTGTCCACCAAATGCTCCAAAGTTTTCGGGCCGGCTAACAGGCCGTCTTTAGTGATATGGCCGGTAATAAAAATAGTGATATTATTTTCTTTGGCAACCTGCAGCAGTTTCGCGGCGCAGGCGCGGATTTGATTAACGCTGCCGGTTTCGGCCGGCACCTCGCTGGAATACGCCGTCTGAATTGAATCAATAATAACGAGCGGCGGTTTGGTCGCTAAAATAGCGCTGATGATTTTTTCCACATTTGTTTCCGATGAAAATTGTAAGTTGCTATTGATTTGCAGGCGGGCAAGCCGTGATTTTATCTGTGTCGCCGATTCTTCACCGCTAATATATAAAGCTCCCTCGCCCGCTTTGCGGGAGAGGGTCGGGGTGAGGGACGCGGCCAATTGCAGCATTAAGGTTGATTTGCCGATTCCGGGCTCGCCGCCGATTAATACCAAACTTCCCGGCACGATGCCGCCGCCCAAAACGCGGTCAAATTCGGCAATACCGGTAGGGAGCCGTTGTAATTTTTCCAAAGCGATTGAGTTTAAATAAGTTATTTTCGCGGGTGAAATTTGTAAATTAGTTTTAGAATCGGTTTTACCGGAATCAATTATTTCTTCTTGCAAAGTGCCCCAAGCGCCACAGCTTAAACAGCGCCCTGACCATTTAGGGCTCTGGGCGCCGCAGTTTGAGCAGGAATAAATTGTGGTTAGTTTAGGCATATTAATTTTAACCCCCCGACGGATATCCGATGTCAATATGTAAATGGTCGCCTTCCCAAATAAAGCGTCGTCCCTGTCCTTGATTAATCCACCATTCTCCAACAACTCCGGCCTGAATAGCATCAATTCCGGTTATATCAGCCGCGCGTCCATGGCTATGAGTTGAGTCTCCCCGGCCAGCCAGATCGTGGTCGCCGTCACTTAGAGAGTTAATATTAAGTCTAATAATGTCCTGCCGCCGATTTTCCGCGGCCGCTTGGTTGTTATAGCCGGTATTAATGTAAGTCTCCAACGTGGCCAGAGCATCAGCCATTTGTTTTTCTATGTTGGCGGTATCTTGAGCGCCGCTTCCAATTATATCTCTTATCCTTTTGTCATCAAGAGGGTTAATCATACTAGCGTCACCAGCCAGGGGAGTGCCGGTGCCAACATAAACTCTGTTAAGCTCCGGGTTTCCCCGGATAATTACTTTTTGGCCGGTAGTGGGGTTTATAAAGTCGGTTTTTTGTTCAAACATGCTAGATTTTATAGGCGTTTTTTTTCCTGTATTTTTTATATTTAGAGATTTAAACTGCACCAGCTCCGGATTTATAGTATATAAAATAGTATAAGATGACAAGGCCAAAATCAAGCCGGTCAAGGAAGCTTTTATCCATTCTTTCGCTTCGGTTACCCGCCCGCTCTCGCCGCCGGCCGTGAGCCAGAGCAACCCGCCAAACATTAAAACAATGGCGGCAAGAATGCCGACAATGGCAGTGGCGTATTTATACACTCCAGCGATATACTCGCCAAGCCAGTTTCCCTTGTCACTGCCGAAAATAACGCCCGGAATAGTAACCTTCAGTTCCGGAATAATTAATTGGCCGGTCCGCAGTCCGGTATTTGGATCAAAATGATCGGTATATTCGTCCGGATTATCCGCTCCTGCCTGTCCGACGCCGGCATAGGCAATGCTTTGCCAGCAAAAAAAGAGGGAAATTATAAATATAGACAAAGCAAATATTTTAGTGGCTTTAAACATAACAATACAAAATTCAAAATATAAATGTTCAAAAACTGTTTTAAATTTCGAATTTGGGGTCTAAAATTGGTTATTTATTTAATTCTCTCTCCACCATTCCCTTAATTTCCTGATAGCTGACCTCTCCCATAATTTCCTGCCCGTTGACGTAAAATAGCGGTATGCCGATAATTTGCAGAGCGTTCGCTTCCTCTATATTGTCCAGCACTAATTTTTTAGCCGATTCGTTTTTCAGGCAATCATTAAATTTTTTTATATTTAATCCCGCTGCTATCGCCAGCTCGTTAAAAATCGCGCTGTTAAGCTGATAGTTATTTTTATAAAGCAAATCACTCATTTCCCAAAATTTATTTTGCTCTTGGGCGCAGCGTCCGGCCAAAGCGGCTTGAAAAGAAGCGGAAGTTTCTTCATTAATGGGAAAATCTTTATGAATAAGCCTTACTTTTTCCGGCAGTTCCGCCTGGACTTTTTTTGCCTCCTGAATCGCTTTGTAGCAGTATGAGCATTCAAAATCAGTGTAGGCGACAATATCAACCAGAGCGCTGCCGGGGCCGATGGCCGGATCAGCGCCGGTGATTATCGGTCCGGTAATTATATCATCAAGCCCGGGGACCTGGGTTAACAGCGGGTCCTCTTCCTTGTATTTTTCATTAAAATAAATTTTTTCATTTTGTTTTTGCAATTCTGGCTTCTTTTCACTTTTGTTCAGAACCGAAGGCAAAACAAAAAATGTAAAAATAATAAACAGCAGGAGCGCTGTTAAGGACAGAGCGATGAATTTTATAGAAAAATAGTTGTTAGGATTAGGCATGGAAGTTATTTAAATTCAAATAGAAACAAATTTGAGTAAAAATGGAAATTTTTAATTTTCAGGCAACTAATTTCTTACTTTAATTTTATTTTATGGATATTTCCCGTGGCATTATCGGTAAAGTAAAGATTACGCTCATCTTCGGATATGATAATATTCTGGACATTATATTCCCCCTCCGGCACGGCCGTTAAAGATTTAGACCCGGTTTTTAAGTTAACTTGATAGATGGTGTCGGTAGCGTCTTTGGCCAATTGAGGGAACAGGCCGGCGCCTTCAGGCAGTGATTTGGGCACGGCGCAATAAAGAGTTTCTTCTCCGGCCGCGGCGCATTTATTCGCCCAAGTTTCTAAATTAAGCCGCTGGCGGTTGGAACCGATATCTTCGCCCTTGGCGTTAACTATCCATAAAGCGGGATTCAGGTTAGTGCCGTCGCTGTAGACGCTATAAATTAAGCGGTCTCCCGAGGGCGTCCACTTAAAATCAAGCCCACGGCCTTCAATCGTGGCAGATTTAAAATTTTCATTATTTTGCCCGATAAAATACATCTTCTGCCGGTCAAAGCCGGCGCTTTCAGTAAAGATGGCAATAGACAAATTATTGGGCGACCAAGCCGGGTAAACGGAAGATTCATTATCACCCATAGGTTCAATCGCCCTCGCCTGGGAGCCGTCGTCGTTGGCAATCATCAGCCATCGGTTTTCCGGGGTTGTTCCCATGCTTTTGGCGACAATTTTATCGCTTTGCGGAGAAAAGTCAAAATTCTCCCAATGTTTGGGAAGGGTAATTTGTTTTTTATTTTGGAAGTCGTACAAGATGTTCGCGCCATCCGGGTATTCCAAAATAGCCTTTTGCTTGTTTCCCGCCCAGGTTACCTTTTGGACATTAAAGAATTTTTTGCTGCTCAAAGCGCTTATTTCCCCGTCGCTCGTAATGCGGTAAAATTTTCCGTCATTTTTATTATAATATTGCAGGTCGGCGCCGTTGCCGGAAAGAACCGGCGCAAAACTTTCTGCCTGGTTTAGCCGAGTGGTTTCCGTGACGCCGCCGCGGGCGGTTTTATCAATGGAAGGCGCGGGAGCTTGTCCGCCGGCCGTTTCCGCAGCCGATCCGGTTTCGCTTCCGGGGAGCTGGCCGGAGCCGATATCCTTTATAATTCCCGCGCCTGTTCCGGTGCCGGCGGCGGGGAGCTGGCCGGAGCCGGACACCGGCGGAGGAGTTGTTTCGGCCGGCGGAACAGCCGGCGCTTTAAAAAATAAGGCGTAGATTAAATATCCGATCAGTAGGCCGGTAAGCAACAGGCCGGTAAGCAGCGCCAGCTTTTTATAGTCAATAAAAAACGTCATTTATTTAATGTTATTAATTTTGTAAATTTATAATTTTATGGTAAAATAAACTTAATTGATCTGTGTTGATAAGTAAAGTTATCAAAGATATTTTAGTATTTAACTTTATTATACAATAGATGTTAAGAGTGTGCAAAATCTCAATTAGATTTTAAAGGTTTATCCAGCACCGTGCCCGAATACCCTGCGGTCTCTGCCGCAGGGATGAAGGGCTATCATCATTCTTGCCGCAGGGTTTAATACCCTGCGGTC
>PFAR01000047.1:7724-16891 GCA_002773655.1 Candidatus Falkowbacteria bacterium CG10_big_fil_rev_8_21_14_0_10_43_10
GATTTATTTTAAAGGTTTGATTTATGTTTAAAAAACCGCAAAGCTATCTGGGGATTGATATCGGCAAAATCAGCGTTAAGGTTGTTGAGCTTAAGAAAGAAAAAGGGAGGCCGGTACTGGTAAATTATGGCTATAGCGAAGAAGTTAATGATTTTTCGAATAAAAATTTACAGCTGGATGTTGACAAGAGCGCCAAGCTCATCCGGGATGTTTGTGGTCGCTCCGGAATAAAAAGCATCAATGCCGTGGCGGCCATGCCTTCATTTTCCGTATTTTCTTCAGTTTTAAACATCTCCGGAGTTGATAAAAAAGACTTAGCCAACGCGGTAATGGTAGAAGCGAAAAAAGTTGTTCCTTTAGACCTGGACGAGATGATTTTAGACTGGAAAACTATAGAAGAAACTTCAGCCGGCGGCAGCCAGGATAATAAAGAAGGGCCGGGAGAAAAAAAAGATAATACAAAAGTGCTATTGACCGGAGCTCCTAAGTCATTGGTAAAAAAATACATTGCTATTTTTAAAGAGGCAAAAATGAATCTTTTCAGCCTGGAAACGGAGATGTTTTCTTTAATCCGTTCGTTAATAGGTTCAGATCCATCGATTATCGCCATTGTTGACCTGGGGGCTGTCAATACTGATATCGCCATTGTTGAGAATGGATTGCCGATGTTCAGCCGCAGTCTGGATACCGGAGGCATTATGATCACGCGGGCGGTAAGCGACAGCCTAAAGGTTGATTTTAAGCGGGCGGAACAATTTAAGCTTGACCTTAGCTCGTCCGCCGGTAAAGGCCAAGAAGAAAATTTGCCGAAGATGGTGGCAGAAACAATTTCCCCGATTGTTAATGAAATTAAATATTCCCTCAACCTCTTCCAGCAGGAAAATAATAAAAAAATTGAAAAAGTGCTTCTCGCCGGCGGCGGAGCAAATTTACCAAATATTACAAATTATTTAAGCAATATCTTAGATACTAAGGTTATTATCGGCGATCCTTGGTCCCGGGTTTCGTACCCGCTTGACTTAAAGCCGGCTCTTGACGAAGTAGGCCCGAGAACGGCTATAGCGGTCGGATTGGCGTTGAGGGAAACAACTTAAAAAATTTTTTAATTTTGCATTTTTATTTTTAAATTTTAATTTATTTATAATGTCTGAAGAAATTAATTTTTTACCTGCCGAAGCGCAGCCCAAAAAGAAAAAATCGCGGGATAAGGAAGAAAAGGCAACGGAATTTTCCCAGCCGGCGCCAGCCGGCGGCCAGGCCGAAACGAGCGGCAGCGCTGACAAAAAAACCAAAGGAGGATTTGGAAAGCTGTTTGATTTGTTAAAAAAAGAAAATAATGGCCAGGCCGATTCATCGGTTGATTTAAATATAAAAGGCAAGCAAGCGGACATTAACAAATCTAGGGAAGATTTATTAAGGGAAATAAAAAATAAGGGAGAAAAATTAATGAATCCCGAAAAAGAGGCGAAGAAGAAAAAGAATAAAGAATCAAAAGAGAAAAATCCGCTCAAGGAAAAGTTGAATTTGGCCGCCGCTTATTCCGAAAAAAAATTCTTTTTATTCAGCGGTTTTAGGGATTGGCTGAAGAAAAGAAAAACAGCAAAGGAAAAAAGGAGACAAGAGCGTTTGATTTTGCGGCAGGCGAAAAAAGGCGAGGAAGAAAAAAAGAAAGAGTTGAAAAAACAGAAAAGATTATTGAAAAAAATACAGAAAAAGCAGACTGCGCCCAAGCTGCCGGAAAATAATAATCGGCCGTTAAACAACCTGCCGCCCGTTCCGGCTAAGGCGGAGCCGCCGTTTAACAGACGGAGGTTTAATATTCTAGGCACGAATTTGATTAAAGGCCAGGAATTCCAGTTTTTTAATTGGTCGCGGGCTGTCCGGATTAATATTATCAGCATTTTAGTTTCTCTATTGATTATCGGCGGCGTATGGGGATATTTGAATTGGCTGAGCCGGCAGGATTCCGGCATCTCGGAAAATGACAGAAAAATTTTGGCCAAAGAGAAAGAACTGCAAGATTTAAAAAAGGAAGTAGAAAAATTCAACCGTCTAAAGGATAAGGTCAGGGAGGCGAAAGATCTTTTTAATAAGCATATTTATTGGACCAATTTTTTTTCTTACTTGGAAAATAGCACGCTGCCCGGGGTTTACTATGAAAGTTTTAGCGGAGATCTGACGGGGAAATATATCTTGCCGGTTATCGCGAAAGATTTTAAGACATTCATAACGCAGCTGCAGGCTTTCCAGGAAGATAAAAATTATATTGTTTCGGCCGGCACTGAAGAAGTAGAAATCAAGGAAGAGAAAAATAGGACCGGAAACGTCACGGGGGAGAGCGCGTCTTTTGAAATGAATTTTGGCATTAACCAGGAGATATTTTATAAACAGTGAATTTATGGAAATAAGCGATGAGCAAAAACAGGCCAACGGCGGACAGAAATTAGAAACCCCGCCAAGGCAGCCGGCTTATGAAAGAACAGCTTCGGACCAGCTGGGCAGGGAAAAGCCAACCGCGGTTTTAATATTGGCGCAGCGTTATTTTTATTATTTGGTTTTTTTACAGGTATTAATCGTTTTATTTTTAGGATATTGGTTTTTATTGAAGCCGAAGATTGAACAAGTATATAAGAATGAGGCGGAAATAACTTTGGCCGGCCAACAGGCGCAGGAAAAAATAAAAAAATATGAGGAGGCGATAAATAAATACCAAGAGTTCAAAAAAAGCTATGGCAATATTAAAGCGGAAGACGTGGAAAGGATTAATAATATGCTGCCGGACGAAGAGGGTTTGCGGGGTTTTTTAACGCAGATTGATAAAATAATTACCGTTAACGGCGCCACTTTGGAAAAAGTGACTTTAAATCCTCAAAGCGGCGATCAATCCGCCGACAGCCGAAGCCGCCACCGCGCCGCCGCGAGCCCAGACGGCCAGGCGATAGAAGCCGGCAGTTCAAAAATTTCTGATATGACCGTAAGTTTTTCCGTAAAAAACGTCAGCTACGCCTCTTTTAAAAGTTTATTGGCCGGGCTGGAAAATAATTTGCGTTTGACTGACGTTAATGAAGTTAAATATAACCCCGAAGAGAGAACGGCGGAATTTATTGCCAAGGCGTATTATATGAAATAATTTAATTATTAATATGCTAAAGTTAAAGAAAATTTCATCACGGAAAATCGCGTCATACAGCATCGTGCTGATAATATTATTCGGCGGCACCGCTTTTGTGCTATACAAAAATTTTTTTACCGGCGAAGAGGTTATTTTAAGTCCGGCCGCTGTTTCAAACACGGCTGTTGACAGCAGCGGGATCGGGGGATCAAATCTGCTTCCGGACATTGGTAAGTTAAATATTGAAGAGGAGCTTAGCTTTATTTCCAGCGCCAAATTCAGAAAATTACAGGATAATTTTTCTGAAATAAAAACAGAAGAATTAGGGAATAAAAATCCTTTCGCAGCCTCTGGCCAGCCCGGCGCGAATGAAGCTGCCGGACAAAGAACAAGCGTCCTTCAGCCGGCCGAAGAGGCTGCCGGGGAATAGGTTAAAATCCGAGACAGACGGCAAGCGGCGCTGAAGCCTTTGCCGGCTAAATATTTTTTATTTATTATTTATGAAAAGCAGCCCCAATAAAGATATCTTAGAGATATTAAGAGATGAGAAGATTATAGACGAGCGGAAAATTTCAGAAATAAGAGCGGCCGCCCGGTCAAGCGGAACCAGCGTTGAAGACGTGCTGGTGGAAAAAAAAATAATTGAATCCGAAAAGATAGCTGAGATAAAAGCTAAGGCGCGGAATTTTTCTTACGCCAATCTGCTGGACAAAGAAATACCGAAAGATGTCCTGAATATTATTTCTCAGGAAGTGGCGCTTAATTATCAAGTTATTTGTTTTAACAAAGAGCAGAATCGCATTGACGTCGGCATTCTTAACGCGGGCAATCTGAAGGCCATCGAGGCAATTAATTTTTTAGCCGCTGACGAAGGATACCAGATAAAATTTCATCTGATTTCTTCGGAAAGCTTTAATAAAGCCATTAAGCAGTACCAAAGTTTATCCGAAGAAGTCGAAGTCGCCCTAAAAGCCAAAGAAACTGAAGAGGATGTTAAAGAACAGCGGCTGAAAAAGTCGGAAAAAACGGAGGAGGTAACCAAGGCGGCTCCGGTTTCTAAAATAGTTTCGGTTATTTTAAAGCATGCCGTTGAGGGCAAAGCCTCGGATATTCATATTGAGCCTTATAAAGACGAGAGCCGGGTCCGTTATCGCATTGACGGCATTTTAAACACCTCGTTAGTGCTGCCCTTGAAAGTGCATAATTCAGTGGTGGCCAGAATCAAGGTGCTGGCTAATTTAAAACTTGACGAAACCAGGATTCCCCAGGACGGCAGGATTAGGCTGGAGTTTGAAAAAAAGAGGATAGATTTTCGCGTTTCCATACTGCCGCTGATCGAAACGGAAAAAGTAGTGATGAGAATATTAGATGTAACTAAGGGAGCCCCTAAGTTATCCGACTTAGGATATGAAGGCCGCAATTTAAAAATTATAATGAATAATATTAAGGCGACGGACGGCATGTTTTTGGTAACCGGGCCGACCGGCAGCGGCAAATCTACCACCCTGTTTTCCGCCCTTCACCTAATTAATAAAGAAGGGGTCAATATATCAACCCTGGAGGATCCGGTAGAATATTATTTAGACGGCGCTAACCAGTCGCAGATCCGCGGCGAAGTGGGATTTACTTTCGCCACCGGCTTGCGCGCCTTGTTGCGCCAGGATCCGGACATAATTATGGTCGGGGAGATCCGGGACAACGAAACAGCGGAGCTGGCCATTCATGCCGCTTTAACCGGACACATGGTGCTTTCCACTTTGCACACCAATGACGCGGTCGGCACTATTCCCAGATTGATTGACATGAAAGTCGAGCCGTTTTTATTGGCCTCTACCCTAAACGGCATCTTAGCCCAGCGGCTGGTGCGGCGGATTTGCCAATATTGCAAGGTAGAGGAGGAAGTCAGCGAGGAAGTAAAAAAAGAATTGATCGAGGAAGTAAAAAAAGTATATGATTTGGTTGATGATGATATAAAAAAATTATTTGACAAGACTATTTTAAGCGGCGGTTCCGCCAATAAAATTTTTTATAAAGGAAAGGGATGCTCCCGCTGCGGCGAATCCGGATACAAGGGCCGGGTTTCCATTGCCGAGGTTTTAGACGTTAATGACGAAATAAAAAGTTTGATTGTCAACAGAAAGGAAATAACCTATGGTTCGGATATTTTAAAGAAACAGCGTTTCATAACTGTCAAACAGGATGGGATAATCAGAGTGCTGCAGGGTATAACCAGCATTGACGAAATTTTAAGGGTAATGAGCGATTAAATATAAATTAAAAATGCAAAAATTAAAGTGCAAAATGACAATAAAAAACGCAAAATTATTTTTTTTTCGCTTTTTAAATTATAAATCGTCCTTTTTCATTTTTAGTTTTTAATTTTGTATTTTAAAAATATGCCAAACAAAAACATAAAAATATTATTGGTGGAGGACGATTCTTTTCTGCTAAATATGTACGCGGATAAATTCCAGTCGGAAAATTTTGAAGTTTTTACGGCTGATTCCGGGGATAGGGCCCTGAAAATCGCTCAAGATAAAATTCCAGATATTATTTTACTTGATATTATGCTGCCGAAAAAGGACGGCTTTGAAGTTCTGCGGGAATTACAGAAAGAGGCTTCTACGAAAGCCATTCCGGTAATTTTATTAACCAACCTAAGCCAGAGGGAAGAGGTAAAAAAAGGCCTGGAGCTGGGGGCTAAAGATTTTTTAATCAAAGCCCATTTTATGCCCAACGAGGTAGTGGAAAAAGTAAAGTCGGTTTTAGGAGAATAAAATTATAAAAAATGCAAAAATCAAAATGCAAAATGACAGTGTAAAATTCAAAATTAAGATTTAAGTTTTTTTACTTTTTTAATTATAAATTGTCATTTTTTATTTTTAGTTTTGCATTTTTATGGAAGTTTATAATATATTATTTAACCGCTTGCTGTCGGAAACCGCCAAGCGCCAGGCTTCTGACTTGCACCTCTCGGTCGGCAGCGTTCCGGTAATTAAAAAAGACGGGCGCTTGGTTAAGATGGAGCAGGAAAAAATAATTGAACAGGAGATATTAAGCCAGATAGCCAATTCTTTTTTGGAAAAAGAAGAGCAGAAAATATTGGAGGAAAAAAGGGAATTAACCGTAGTGAAAGTTTTAGGCGGCCATTTTCGCTTTAAAATAAATATTTATTACCAAAAAGGCCTGCTGGCCGCTTCTTTCCGGCTGATTCCGGAAGCTACCCGCAGTTTTGCCGATCTTAATCTTCCGGCGATCGTGGCTGACTTTGTTAAATTTTCCGGAGGTTTGGTTGTCGTTGCCGGCTCTTATGGAGGGGGAAAAACAACCACTATCGGAGCAATGATAGAGCATATTAATAAAACCGGCCAAAGAAGAATATTAACTTTGGAGAGTGCGATTGAAATGCCTTTTATCAGCAAACAAAGCGTAATTGAACAGCGCTTAATAGGGCACGATGTGCTTTCACTGGTGGATGGACTTAAGTATTGCCAAAAAGAGGATATTGATGTGTTGGTTGTATCTTCAGCCCAGATGGAATTTATTGAAGCAATCCCCGTTATTTTAGATATAGCCTCCAGCAACAGCTTAGTAATAGTGGAAATAGATACCGATTCGACCATCAGGGTTATTGAAAAAATTTTAGGCTGCTATCCGTCTGATAAGCAGGAATCGGCGCGGATGTTGCTGGCTGATGTGCTGGAGGGAATTATTATTCAAAAGCTTATCCCTAAAAATGGCGGCGGATTAGCTTTGGCTTTAGAAATTTTAGTTGGCACTTCAGCTGTTAAATCGGTGATAAGGGAGGGAAAAGTAAAACAAATTGAAACAATAATGCAGACCTCCGGTCCTCAAGGGATGGTAACTATGACCAAGTCTTTAGTTGCTCTGGTCCGGAGCGGGCAGATTAGCCAGGAAGACGCGCTGGCTAACGCGCCGCACAAGGAAGATTTTAAAATAATGATCAAATAAGATGCCTTTATTTACCTACAAAGCAAAAGATTTGGACGGGAATATAGTTAAAGGAATGATTGATGGGGCCAATGAGCAGCTGGCCGTCGGAACCTTAAAGGATCAGGGTCTGACGGTCATTGACATTAATGAAAAAAAGCAGATGGCTTTCGGAGGAGCGGTATTAAACAGGGTGAAGCCGAGAGATTTAGTTGTTTTTTCTCGCCAATTTTCCGTTATGATTTCCGCCAGCATTCCGGTTGTCCAGGCGTTAAAGGTGCTAATCGGGCAGACGGAAAATATTACCTTAAAAATGATTGTTTCCGAGATTGCCGATGAAGTAAACGGCGGTTCAAAGCTGTCTGACGCCCTGGGCGAAAGAAAGAAAATTTTTAGCGAATTTTATGTCAGCGTGGTGCGGGCCGGGGAAAGTTCGGGCAAGCTTGATGAAGTTCTTAATTATCTGGCGGATGAAATGGAGAAAGATTACGACATGATGCATAAGATAAAGGGGGCGATGATTTATCCGATTTTTGTGCTGGCCGGTTTGGGAGCGGTCGGGACTATCATGATGGTTTGGGTAGTGCCTAAGTTAACGGCTGTGATTTCCGAAACCGGCGGAGAGCTGCCTTTCGCCACTAGAGTTTTAATGGCCGTTTCCGGAATTTTGGCTAATTATTGGTGGATGCTGCTGCTCGTCATAATAGGCTTGATAGCGGGCGTGAAATATTACGGCCGGACGCCGGTAGGGCGGCGGCAGATTGATTTTATTAAAATTAAAGTTCCTATTTTCGGCCCTTTGTTCCAGAAAATCGCCTTAGTCCGCTTCACCCGTTCTTTAAATACGCTAATCGCGGGCGGAGTGGCGATTGCCAGCAGTTTGCAGATTGCCGCCGACGTCGTCGGCAACCAGATTTATAAAGATTTGATTTTAAAAACCAAAGAAGCGGTTGAAGGCGGCAGTTCCATTTCCAGCGTTTTTTTAACCAGCAAGGAGGTGCCGAGCATGGTCTCCCAAATGCTGTCAGTCGGTGAGAAAACCGGGAAAATTGATATTATTTTAGAAAGAATCACTGATTTTTATTCGCGGGAAATTGCCAATATGGTGGCGAATCTGGTAACTTTAATGGAGCCGTTGATTATGGTTTTAATGGGGCTGGGCGTCGGCGCTATGGTGGCGGCTATCATCATGCCGATGTATAATATGGCCAACCAGTTTTGAGTTAGTTGATTAGTTAAATAGTTAAGACATATTTATCCAGCACCGTGCCCGAATACCCTGCGGTCTCTGCCGCAGGGATGAAGGGCTATCATCATTCTTGCCGCAGGGTTTAACACCCTGCGGTCAAGGTGCTGGATTTATTGCTGTACAGCTAAAATTTTTTTTAAAATAAAATATAAATAACTAAGTAACTATTTAACTATAGGTTAAGGAGAAAAATTATGAAGAATTTAATAAAAAAGAATCTTGGATTTACCCAGGCACCACTTTTCAGAAAAGTTGGTGCTGGATTTACTTTAATAGAATTGTTAATAGTAATCAGCATCATCGGCGTTTTATCGTCATTCTCCGTTGTTTCTTTTAATGACGCCCGCGCCAAGGCCCGCGACGCTAAGCGTTTAAGCGACGTGCGCCAGATGGCCAATGTGCTGGCGATTGTGGGAACTGAAGGCGTGACAGCGGCGCTATTGGAGGGCTGCGCCGCCGGCAGCGCGGAAAAAAACGTGATGGACTGCACCGGCCCGGACAAACTTACGCAATTTAACCGCTTCAGCGATCCCAGCATCAGCGATCCATCTAATAACGCTTATATCTGCGCGGCCGGTTTAAATAAGCCTTGCCAGTATTCCTTTACAGTCGGCAGCACTAACGTGGCAAACGCCGAGATTTATTTTTATTTGGAAACCAGCGTAGCCGGGCTGGAGCGGGGATTGCATTATATTAGTTCCGAAGGGGTATTTGACGCTTTATAATAGCGGTTGTTTCTTTTTTATGCTATAATGTGGATAAGATTTATTTATATAACTTTATTTATATAATTATTAATCATCTATCGGTGGATTATTTTAATCAATCCACTTCATAGAGGGAGGTGAAGTATGA
>PFAR01000047.1:16897-17157 GCA_002773655.1 Candidatus Falkowbacteria bacterium CG10_big_fil_rev_8_21_14_0_10_43_10
AAGAAGGTTTCACTTTAATTGAACTTCTCGTCGTCATTGCCATTATCGGTCTTCTTTCCACCATGGCGGTAGTTTCTTTAAACAGCGCTCGCGCCAAGGCCCGCGACGCCAAGCGTTTAAGCGACGTTAAGCAAATGGCTAATATTTTAAGCATTCAGGCGACCGAAGGAACAACCGTCTCTACTTTAGAAGGTTGCGTGGCGGTCGATGCCAATGTTACCGGATGTACCGGTCCGGGAGAGGTTTCTCAGTTTAGCAAA
>PFAR01000047.1:17253-20098 GCA_002773655.1 Candidatus Falkowbacteria bacterium CG10_big_fil_rev_8_21_14_0_10_43_10
GAAAACGCGCAGATCAGATTTTTTCTGGAGAACGCCGCCGGCGGTTTGACTGGTGGAATAGTACATACGATTAACGCCAATGGCCAGTTCAATCCATAGTCTTTTTGATTATTTTATAGATTAAGAATGAATCCAAACACCTTTCTATTTGGGAGGTGCTGGATAAATTTCCTCCTGCGCAACAGGGGGAAATTTTGTATTTAAAAATTATCGGGATAAATGTATAATAAAGTTAATCTATAATAATTCATAAATTCATAGTTTTTTTGGGCCTTTTGTATTATTATATTTTTCATTACGAAATACCCTAAACTGTCATTCCCGCGGAGGCGGGAATCCAAAAAGAGTAACTGTTGCTCGTTTCGTAATTCAAGGTATTATACAAACAATATGGTTTTGTTAAATGTTTTAAAATCAAAAAATTTTTTATTGGCAATTATCATTTTTTTTGCCGTCGGCTTAAGATTGGTTAATTTATCGGCCGAGAGTTTTCGCGCGGACGAGCTTTTAAGCTTAGATATTGTTTTGTACTACCAAAACCAGCCCATCTCGGAGATGGTTGATTATATAAATACTATTGAGGTTCATCCGCCTTTTTACTATATTTTATTGAAGTATTGGATTTTAATATTCGGCGGAGGGGAGTTCGCGGTTAAATTTTTATCCGTGCTTTTTGGCGCTGGTACGATTATTTTAGTTTATTATATCGCCAAGAGATGGTTTAAAGACGAAAATATCGCTTTATACAGCGCTTTTTTTACGGCTATTCTGCCGATGCAGATAGAATTCAGCCAAGAGGCGCGTCCCTATATTATTTTTTCCTTTTTTATTCTGCTCTCCGGTTTCTGGCTCATCCGATATCTGGAGAGCGGGGAGCAAAGGTACGCCCTTTTATATATTATCAGCTCACTTTTCGGTTTGTATATTCATTATTCTTTCGCTCTGTTTTTAATTCCGTTGGTTTTATATTGGCCCCTGCATTATTTAATCTTTGAGAAAAGTTTAAGCATAAGTGAGATAAAAAAATGGTTTATCGCGCACAGCGCTATCGCCCTGGGTTTTTGGCCGCAGCTTGACTCTTTTTTATATAAGGCGTTTTTTTTAAGGCGCTATGAGCTTTATGATTTAAGCAGCGCGGTCTATGCCGGAAATTCAAAGGATATAACCTTTTTTGAATCGGTTGTTAACCAGCTCATCTGGACAACCAGCCACGTTTCGTTTAAGCAGATTGAAATTTTGGCGGTTTTTATCTTTAAAATAGCTTTAATTGGAAGTTTGCTGTATTTAATAATTAAGCATAAAGAAAGACTGTCAGCGGCGCTGGTTAAATACGGCCGATTTTTGCTCTTTTGCGCCTGGATGGCATTCGCGCCGATGATATTATTTTTATTCTCCCCTTATTCCGAAGGCTACCGGCGGACATATGAATCGCATCTTTTGGCAAGTTCAATTTTTATAATATTTATCATCTCTTTTTTAATAGCTCAGCTTGATCGCAAGCAGCAGTTTTTTTTGGCCTCTTTATTCTTTATCAGCCTGGTAAGCTATACGGCTAATGTTTTAGGCAATGATTCCTATTGGGATCCGGATCACCGCTTAAAGGAGGTAGCCGGAGTGATAAATGAAAATTATCAGCCGGGGGACATAGTAATTCACCAATATACCTACGGTCGGACGGATGTTAACCATTATTTGCGGCCGGAGCTGTCCGCCCTGACATTAATACCTTATCATTTATATGACTGGCAGCTTGATTTTTTCGCTACGCGGGAAACTTTAGGCCTGTTGGAAAATGAGACAATGATGCGGGAGAGAATTTTAAAAGATAAATCAACTAAAGAAGAGCAGGATAAGAAAATGCGCTATATTATGAAGCAATACCGGCCGCAGCGCGTTTGGACCACTTTTTTGAATGATGATTTGAATCTGCAGATGTGGATGATGGGCAACGGCTGGAAAAAAGGCATAGGATCGGCGGAGCCATTGATGCCAGTGCAGTTATATATTAAAGACACCGGGGAGGCGGAAAAATAGTTTATGTACAAAAACCAAAAAATCTGTGTAGTCATGCCGGCTTATAATGCCGCCAAAACACTGGTGAATACCTATAGTGATTTGCCCCACGATTTAGTTGATCAAGTGATATTGGTGGACGATTGCAGCCAGGATAATACGGTGGCCATAGCTAAAACTTTGCCAATCCATGTGACGGTTCATCCTGAAAACAGGGGATATGGCGGCAACCAGAAAACCTGCTATAAAACCGCGGTGGAGATGGGCGGAGACGTAATTATTATGGTTCACCCCGACCACCAGTACGACCCTAAGTTTATTCCGGAATTTATTAAAACTATGGTGGATGATAATTATTTGGCGGTCTTCGGTTCCCGCATGATTAATAAACGAGGAGCTTTGGATGGCGGAATGCCTAAATGGAAGTTTATCGCCAATATTGGCTTAACTAAGTTTGCCAATTTATTTTTGGGCACGAGCTTTACTGAACTGCATTCCGGTTTTCGGGCCTACAGCCGGAAGATATTTGATTTAATTGACATAGAAAAGAATTCTGATGACTTCATTTTTGACACCCAAATTATTATTCAGTTGATTGACAAAGGCGTTAAAATCAAAGAAATTCCTATTACCACCCGCTATTTTCCCGAAGCTTCGCAGATCAGCTTTAAGCGGAGCGTGGAGTACGGCTTGGGGATTTTAAAAAATATTTTTTTATATAAAACAGGATTAAGAAAATTTTAGTATTTTATCCAGCACCGTGCCCGAATACCCTGCGGTCTCTGCCGCAGGGATGAAGGGCTATCATCATTCTTGCCGCAGGGTTTAATAC
>PFAR01000047.1:20116-25648 GCA_002773655.1 Candidatus Falkowbacteria bacterium CG10_big_fil_rev_8_21_14_0_10_43_10
AAGGGGGATAATTTATGAAAAGAGTTTTAAAGCGCCAAGCTGGTTTTACGCTTATAGAGATATTAGTTGTTATTTTTATAGTTGCCGCGTTGCTTACCGTTACTCAGATTTCTTTAACCAGCGCCCGCGCCAAGGCCCGCGATATCAGGCGGGTATCCGACGTGCGGCAGGTGCAAAACGGGCTGGAGCTTTATTTTCATAATAAAAACAAGTACCCAATCGCGGAAAATATTACCCTGGGCAACGATAACTACGATATTTTTTGCGATACCGCGGCCGGCTTTCAAGCGGATGAAACCGATTGCGCCTCTTTTTACTTTAAGAAGCTGCCTTTAGCTCCAACTCCGCCGGACGGCAACAGCTATGTTTACAGCAGCGCTGACGGTAAAATATATAGCATAGTTTTTAGTCTGGAAAAAGTGACCGGATCATTAAGCGAGGGGGAGCACACAGCGACACAAGCAGGAATTCAATAAATAATATTATATTAAAAAATAAGCACCAAATTCCAAGCACCAAATTCCAAAAAAATTCTGAAATTTAAAATTTTTTTGGGATTTGGGATTTGGGATTTGGGATTTGATTTCCATGTTACCAACGTACTTTATTATTTTTGTTATTGGTTTGTGCATCGGCAGTTTTATTGATTGCCTTGTCTGGCGGTTAAACCGTAAGAAGACGATTTTGGGGCGGTCAATCTGCCCGCAGTGTAAGAAAAAAATTGCCTGGTATGACAATATTCCTTTAATCAGCTTTATAATCTTGCGGGGCAGATGCCGGCATTGCAAGAAGAAAATATCTTTCCAGTATCCGTTAGTGGAACTGGCAACCGGAATTTTATTTGTAATTGTTTGGTTAAGGTTAAATAATACTTCAGACTTCGTACTTCAGACTTCGTACTTATTGTTACTGCGTGATTTAATTTTCATATCAATATTGATTGTCATTTTTATCTACGATCTGCGCTGGTATCTGATTTTAGACATTATTACTGTTCCGGCGATGGCTCTCGCGTTGGTTTTGAATTTTTTTTTAGGATTTAATTGCCTGAATTTATTAATAGCGGCGGCAATCGGCGGAGGATTTTTTCTTTTGCAATATGTTGTTTCCAGGGGAAAATGGATCGGCGGAGGAGATATACGCTTAGGAGTTTTAATGGGCTTGATGCTGGGGTATCCGCAGATTATCGTGGCGCTAATGCTGGCCTATATTCTTGGTTCAATTGTTGGTATAATGTTATTAGCGGCCAAAAAAAAACAGTGGTCTTCGCAGATTCCTTTCGGCGCTTTTTTGAGCGCGGCCACAGTCGTTGTGTTATTATGGGGAGAGAAGATATTAGATTGGTATTTAGGAATAATATTTTAAAATTTTCGGCGAATGTCATTCCCACTAAATATTTTTTTACTGTCATCCCCGCGGAGGCGGGGATCTAAAATAAGATAAAACAATGTTAAGATAAATTATAGATTCCCGCTTTCGCGGGAATGACAAAAGAAGGGTTAAAAAATTATAAATTGAAAATTAAACTCATGTCTTTTTTAAAAAAACTCGGCTTCATATTGTCTTTTTGTTTATTGGCAGTCATTGCCGCCTCTTTTATTTTTATCGCCGATCCGCCGGCGGAAGAAATCGCCCAAGCCGGAACTGCCGATAATGTTTACGGCTGGGCCTGGTCGGGAAATATCGGCTGGGTCAGCTTTAACTGTATCCAGCAGTATTGTTCCGGCAATCCCGCGATAAGATGCAGCGGCGAATCGGACTGCGCCGGGATGGGAACCTGTGAATTTGATGACCAAAATTGTTCAACCAGCAATTACGGAGTTGATTATAATGAAGATAACGGAGAGCTGTCCGGATACGCCGGGAGCGAGAACGCGGGCTGGATATACTTCGGCCGGAGCGGAGGCGATTTCCCGGCCGGCGGAACTTCGCAGTGGGCGAAGAAAACCGGTGGCAATGTTCTTGGCTGGGCGCAGATTGTCAATATGAGCCTGGAGGGCTGGCTGTGGATGGACCACGCGATGGCCAGCCCGGTAACCGTATCCGATTATGAATTTTCCGGCTGGGCCTGGAACGAAAATGACGATGGTACCGGAATCGGCTGGCTCAGCTTTAATTGCGCTAACCAGGCAGAATGCGGCGTAAGCGACTACAAGGTTTTTATCAGCAATGCGCCCTCTGCCACGGGGCTAAGCGAAAATTTTTCTTCCGCCTGTTCGGGGGCGGGAATTTCAGTAACCTTAAGCTGGTCGTTTAACGATAGCGATCCCGGCTCCAGCCAGTCAACTTACGAACTAGAGGTACGCGACAGCAGCGGGGTGGTGGTTTTCGACAGCGGAAAAAAGCAGCCTGCTCCCATTTACACTGACGAGTGGACTGTCAGTAGCGGCCTTAATTACAACGAAACTTATAATTGGAGAGTAAAGGTCTGGGATAACTATAATTTAGCTTCGGCTTGGGCGAACGACAGTTTTGTTACGCCGGCGCACCAATATCCAGCCGCTGATTTCACCTGGGGGCCTTCATCAGGCGAGCAGGGGACAACTTTTTCTCCTAAGGCGCTGGAGAATGTTTATTTTGCCGGAGCTTCAACCGCTTACGGCGGCGCGTCTATTTCTTCAACCACTTGGGCATTTACTGGCGCTTTACCTAATGCTTCCACCACTCCCAACCCAGGTCCGGTCCAATTTCAAGGCTCCGGCGTAAAGGAAGTCGTTCTGACCGTCACAGACAGCGACGGATACTCCTGCCCCGTAAGTAAAAATATTACAACTAAGATGAGCCTGCCTATTTGGAAAGAGATAAAACCGGAATAGAAATAGTTATTAGTTATATGTTATAAGTTATTGTAGCGGTAAAAATGAAGATAGCTAAAATAAGAAGCAACATTAGAAAATATTTTAACCGGCCCCTTAGGACAGGGGCTGGTTTCACATTGGTGGAAATGCTGGTCGCAATTGGGATTATAGCGGCGATGAGCACCATGTTTCTGTCCGATTACCGCGGGGCGGACCGGCGGTCGTCTTTAAAATTGGAGGCGCATAAATTCGCCGGCGACGTGCGCAAGGCGCAGAATATGGCCATGGGCTCGATAGAATATAACGGCTCCATACCATCCGGCGGCTGGGGTATATATATTCCCAATACAGCTGATGATAATACTTATGTTATTTTTGCCGACTTGAATGGCAACGAAGATTATGACGGGGAACCGGCCGACGCTATTTATGAGACAGTTACTTTAACTAATAATATCGCGTTTTCCGTTGGCATGGATAATTCAATAGTTTTTCTGCCTCCGGATCCCAGAATTTTTATCAATGGCAATGACGGGAGCGGCGATTCAGTTAACGCTAATATAACCGTTGTTTTATCCGGCGCTGCCGGCAGCAGAAATATATACTTAAATGATTTGGGATTAATCGACGTGGAGGATTAGTTGATAACTGAAAATTTTTAATTTTAAAAATATAATTTGGTAATTTAAATTTTATCATTTGAATTTATTTTGAATTTTGGATTTAAGGTTTTGGTATTTATCTATGCTTTATGGCTTATGGCTTTAATAAAAAAGGCTTCAGCATCCTGGAGGTGATGATATCCATCACTATTATTTCTGTTGGGATGGTTGGTCTTTTTTCTTTGATAATTCAAAATTCAAAAATTTACTCCACCAATAAAAATAAATTTATCGCGGTAATGCTGGCGCAAGAAGGAATAGAGCTGACGCGCAACATCAGGGACAGCAATTGGCTTGATCCCTTAAATCCGGCCTGGGACGATAATATCAACAGCGGCGGAGCAGACGGCACTTTTGTTATTGATTATGCCGCTAATCCCGGCCACGGCGTGAATGAAATCAGCGGCGGCCTTTTGTATTTAGACAGCAATAAGCGCTATACCCATACCGCGGCCGGTAATACCGCCACTCATTTTTACCGCCTTATTACCATCAGCACTCCAGCTGGTTGCGACATAGCCGGCTGTTTTAAGGTAAATTCAAAAGTCGAGTGGAGCGAGCGCGGGAAGACTTATGATTTTCAAATAGACGTTTTTTTGTATGATTGGCGCGAGTAGATGGCACAGATTATTACAGATAAATAACGGATTTTACTGAAATTAGTATGAATTATAAAATGGTAAAACAATCTAGTTCCGGCTTCACCTTGCTTGAATTGGTAGTGGGAATGGGTATTTTTAGCTTGGTCGTTTTAAGCGCGACCGCCATTTTTCAGAAAGTGGTTGAAGGCCAGAGTATGGCCATTGCCGCGCAGAATACGCAGGAGGCGATGCGCTTTGCCTCTGAGGCAATTTCCAAAGAAATCAGGATGGCGGAAAGGGATTTTGACGGGAAATGCAATGACGGCGAGGCGGGCGAGGTTTTCGCGGTGCGCGACAGCAACACCAAGCTGTATTTCAGGAACGAATATGGCGAATGCGTGGCCTATGCCAGCATCAATAATTTTTTTGTAGTTTCCCGGATTCCGGAAGCCTCTTTTTCCGGCGTGTCCGGCCATAACAGCAACTATGACGATATTACCCCCGATGAAATAAACGTGAGTAATTTGAAATTCTATGAGCGGGGCGATCTGCAGGAAGCGGTTACCATTACTATGACAGTCAATAGCAAAGGGAGATATTTGCTCCAGTCGCAGATGGATATGGAGACTACTATTTCCAGCCGGTATTATCTAGAAAGCAAGCTAAATGAATAAAAAAAATTGTCATTCCCGCGAAAGCGGGAATCTAAATATTTAATCACGAGATTCCCGCTTTCGCGGGAATGACAGAGGAAGAGGAATATGAAGATTAAAAACCAAAAAGGAATAGCAGTATTAATGACCATCCTGATTTTAGCCAGCATTTTAACGGTGAGTTTAGGCGTGGCCGATATTTTAAATAAGAGCGTGCAGATTTCCAAAATTTCCCAGCGTTCCAGCATCGCCTTTTTGGCGGCGGAAACAGGCGCGGAAAGGATTTTAAATTTAGCTAGGAACAATGCCCTGACCGAGGCTGCTTTTCAAGCCGGATGCGATGGCGGCTATATTGATCTGGATAATAATGTTTGTGGCGATAAAATATATTATATCACTCCCGGGAACGCGGATTATTATTATAAAGTGAAGTACGATTATAACAGCGCCCCCTTGCATACCTACACCATAGTCGGTTATTACTTTAATACCAGAAGGAGCATTGAGGTGCAATACGCTAAATGAAAGTTCAAGATAAATTATGCCTGCCTATCGGCAGATAAGCGAATGCCACGAATATAAATTGTATAAATTCAAATATGAAACAAAGAAATATAACTGCATTGCTCTTTGGTTTAAGCGCATTTTTTGTTTTTACAGTCTATGTCGCTTCGGCCGCGGAAATAAATACTAATTATTTATTCGGCGGCAATGTTACTAATGTCCAAAGATTATCCGAACAAAGCGGCTTGGGTCTGCAAGACCCGCGCGAAACGGTTGCCAAAGTCGTTAACGTTATTTTGGGGTTTTTAGGAATAATCGCCGTAGTATTAATTTT
>PFAR01000047.1:25691-25881 GCA_002773655.1 Candidatus Falkowbacteria bacterium CG10_big_fil_rev_8_21_14_0_10_43_10
ATCGCGCGGTTTGTGATTAGAGCGATGATTGACGCTACTGGCGCGAGCGAGGAAACAAGCACAAGCCAAGTAAATCAAAATCAAACGCAAACGGCAAGTAATTCCGGACAAAACAAACAGTTAAATAGCCAGTCGTCAGGCAATAGATCGTTGCCAATGAGTAATAATACCGATAGCGCGGGACAAGCTC
>PFAR01000025.1:0-12192 GCA_002773655.1 Candidatus Falkowbacteria bacterium CG10_big_fil_rev_8_21_14_0_10_43_10
CGCCATAGGCGGACGGGATTTTCTCAAAAAGATTGGTTCGAACTTCCGCATTGCCGAGCGGACGCTTTCGTTCCCCCTCAAAAATGCTTGGATTCTCGCGGAAAAATACCATGCCGAGGCGCTTTGCGCCGAGGCTGTTTCTTACGATTTCACAAAAAGTGAAAATTGGCGGAGTGGACGGGACTCGAACCCGCGACCTCTGCCGTGACAGGGCAGCGTTCTAACCAACTGAACTACCACTCCAAACCTTGGCAAAGCCAAGGAAATAACAAATAATAAATTCCAAAAATCAAATAAATTATAAATATTAAATACAAATTTCAAAAATTTTGAAATTTGAAATTTATAATTTATTTGTTATTTGGTGCTTATTATTTATTACTTCTTTTGCTCTGCAAAAGCTGTCGGGGTGTTGGGACTTGAACCCAATCTACATGGTCCCAAACCATGCGTGCTGGCCATTAACACTACACCCCGTTCTTTGCTTCCAGCAAAAGTGTGCCGCGGGTGGGAATCGAACCCACACTCCCGAAGGAACAGGATTTTAAGTCCTGCGTGTCTACCAGTTCCACCACCGCGGCTTTTTTTAGTGGAGAAGTGAGCGGGTAACGGGAATCGAACCCGTATCTCTACCTTGGCAAGGTAATATAATAACCATTATACGATACCCGCTTATGTATCAAAAAACGTAGTTGGAAACTACGGAGTTGTCACGTTTTTATTATACTAAGTTTTTTAGTTTTGGCAAGATATGGCCTTAAAATAAAAAAAGAGGAAAAAGGCAATTGATGTTTGCCAGTTTCCTCGTACACGTATTAAAGTCAGTTAATCGATCCATCAGTTAATCGATCCAGTTGACATCAACAAACAGCCCAGGCGTTTCCGCATTACTGGAACGGATAATGGCATCGATAACGGCGACAACGTTGCGTCCGATTCGGAAATCAGGATGAAATGGTGGTGTGATGTCTTCCGGCGTGCAGTTTCCTACTTGGCGTCCGATGGACTGGGCGAGGCGTGAGTCGGCTTTTATCCAACCATCATCATGGAAAGCCGGCATGGTTTGGCTGGCGCCGAGCAGAGGCGATTGGAAGTCGCCGCGGTTAAGTTCGCGTTTGACTCCGTCCTCTCCGGTGGTCCAGAGGATTTCCGGACAACGCTGATTCCACCCAAAAGAAATCCGTTTGTCGAGCCACAATTCCCACTGGTTATCATTTTTGTGGCCGCCGGTCCACTGGGTGGAATGGACTTGGATTTCCGCGCCGTTTTCCAAGATGAGAGTGGCAACGACTTCATCTTCGGTAAAGCCGCTAATTTCGCCTTCTACGACCCATCTTCGACGAGCGCAGACTTTGGTAATTTTCAGTCCGGTCATGCTCTCGATTTGGTGGATGATATGCGAAACTAGATCGCCGCTGGATCCGCCGGCGCCGCTTTTTTTCGGATCGCGCCGCCATTCCGCCTGCACGGAGCCGGTGTTAGGCGTCATATCGCTCTGTTTTTGCGCGAGCCAGTCCTGATAATAGGCGAAGCGGCCTCCGCGAATGCGATGGGCGATGCCCGCGTCCCGGATCCGGTGCCGCGCTTCCAACATCGGCGGATGCGCCGTATAGGTGGGAGTGTTGCAGGAATAAACTCCCGCCTGTTTGATCGCGGCGAGAATTTGATCGGCCGACTCCAAGGTATGAGCGAGCGGTTTGTCGCAGATGATGTGCTTTCCCGCTTCGGCCGCGGCTAGGCAACTTTCTTCATGAAGGAAATTGGGAGTGTTAACCACGACGATGTCGAGGTCCGGTTCGGCGTTGAGCATAGCCGCAAGCGTGGGATAGATTCGTTTTGGCTCAAAGCCCATCATTTCGGCTTGGGGTTTGAATTTATCGAATTTGTCCTTCGGACCGGGCACGCAGGCATTTACGAACATGCCCGGGGTGATGACTGATCTGACTGCGGCTAGGCGATGTTGCCCGATGAAACCGCCGATCAGACCAACGAAACCAACATTTAATCGGTATCTCGTGTTCATTCTGTATTTCTCCCTTTCATTGTTTTTAAGGCATTTGCCTTATGGATTTATAAAGGCTTAAAAAGCCTTTTGTAAAAATGTACGATGTTCAAACTTATCAAAAGACATAGAAAATGTCAATTAGTATAAAAATTAGTGTTAAAAAATAAAAAAAACGAAGGGTTAGCTTCGTTGTGCTGTATAAAGCGATGAAGGAGGGCTGGCGCAAAGTGAGAAGCCAGCCCTCCTTTTGTGACTAGGCTTGCGCGAAGGCGGTGTCGAATGCTCCTTTACTTAAGGGTAGGTCGACTTTTCTCACTTCCGCGAGGGCGGCTCGGGCGCAGGCGGTGAGATCGAATTGGTTGTCTTCGATTTCGATATTGAGCGCTCCGTCGTAGCCAGTCGCATTTAGAGCGACGATGATTTCCTGGGAGTTCGTCATATCTCGCGGACTGCCGGAGTAGACGAAATCCATACTGCGGCGCAAATCACCGAACGGTAGCCATCCACCGATAATTCCGGCGGCGGTATGCGGCCCGGTCCATTTTACGCCTTTGAAGTGGACAGACCAGACGCGCTCGCCAAAGGTTCGGAGATAGACGGTGGCATTGCCGTAGTTCCACCCCTTGTGGGAGAAGTCGAAATTGAACCCAACCACTGCTGCGTATCCGGCGTCATCGACGGTTTTTAGGAATTCTTCCGCCGACGCTTCATCGCCGATAGCCATTTCCGTGGGATGGTCTTCTTGCCCGAATCGGACACCGAGATTTTTGTATTCATCCCAGACAGGGCCGAAGCGTTCGAGCATCAATTTCTTCGCGACGTCATGAACGCTCGGAAGAGTATGATCCCCGATTTTTCCGGGTAACGGCGGGAACGGGAACCAATGCCGCCAGTGGCGAGCCGGAGCTCCGGTAAATCCGGATATTGTGACGTTTCGACTTTGCAGTTTTCCGAGGTGATGGGCGATGCGGCCGATTGCGAGCAGATCCGCCGTCGCTTTGGCGCGCATTTTTTCACCCACGTCTGGCGGTACGTAGTACGGGTCGTTTTCCGGTGGAACGTTACCGGCTTTGCGCCAGGCGACATAGGCCTCAACCGGTTCACCACTTTGGAATTGAAGCGTTTCCGCTGCCGGTTCATCGCCTAGAACCTGTCCTGGAAGATGAGCGGCAATCGTCGCTATAATGAGACCCTCATTTTGGCATTCTTGAAGTAGCGCTTTGGCGTGCGCTTCGGCGCCTTCATTGGTCGCGGATACCGCCAAGTCCAGAGTCCAGCCCGCGAGTTCAACGGCATCAAAGCCGATTCCGTTTTTTCCGACCACCTTCAGAAAATCAAGTCGGTTCGGGTATGGGCCACACATTTGGCCCTGAACGATTCCGATTTGGTGAAAGGATCCGTTTCCGTTAACATGTTTGGGAGTTTGTTTGAATCCCATTTTAGTATTCCTCCTAGCTAGATAGAATTTCAGGATTTTGTTTAGCGCGCCTGTTTCGCGCGTACTCTCGTTTTCCTAAAACATCCTTTCTTACTTAAAAAGATCGCCAGTTTTATTGCTTTATACAGCTTATAAATCTATCATATTTTAAGTTTTTATCAATCATTTGTTCCGCAACATTACAGGGCTTCGGATTGCAAATAATATTTTGCCTAAAGATTCAGATTTTTGCCCCCTGCCGACAACTGCGCAATCAGGCAGATCACTCGGAATGACAAAGTATTTAATGTTAGTATAAAATTAACCTTTTACCATTGACTTTTTGATGAATTCTGCTATAATTAGAACATAATAGAAAAGAGTAAAAGAACAGAATCCCTTCGTTTAATATGACGGGATTTTTATATTTACTGCTGATTAGCAATTAGCGGGAATAAAAAATAAAAACAAATATAAAAAAAATTTATGAAATCTTTCTATTTTATTGATAAAAAGCCTAATTTCTTAGCTTCTTCTTACAGGTTTTTACCTAAATCAATTAAAACCTCTTCTCTTTTTTTGAACAAAGGAAAAGGTTTTAACATTTTAGAAAACGCCTTTGTTTTTGGAAAAAGGTTAAAAATATCTAAAAATATAATCGGATTTTTAATTTTAGCTATTTTGTTCCAGTTTGTTTTATTTACTGCTCCAGCTTTGGCTGACCAGGCGGTGGAAGAAAGCAAGGTTATAGCTGAAAATGGAGCTGTTTTAACAGAAAGAGAAGTAGAGTTAATAGAGGAAAGCCTGATTATTAAGGAACATTTGCCGGATGTTGAAGAATTGGAATTTTCTGGCCGGGGTGTGCGCACTATTACCGCCTATAATTCCGAGGTTGCCCAGTGCGATGACGATCCCTGCACTACGGCCAATGGCTTTAATGTCTGCAAGCATGGCGTAGAAGATACAATTGCCGCCAATTTTCTTAAATTTGGCACGAAAGTGCGCATTCCCAAGCTTTTCGGTGACCGCATATTTGTAGTTCGCGACCGCATGAATAAAAGGTACCCAGATAGGATTGACGTCTGGATGATTGATAAAACGGAAGCGAAGCAGTTCGGAGTAAAGCGGGCTGAAATTCAAATAATAAATATTTAATAATTGTTATTAATATTAAGCCGCTAATCAGCGGAATACAAAAAATGTAAATTATCAAAAGGAAAAGCGGATATCCCCGCTTTTCTTATTTTGTATTTTTTGTTATTGTTAATATTGATATTTACATTACAGTCAGTTTCTTCACAATTAATAACGGTCACGTAGCCAAGCGGTAAGGCAATGGTTTGCAAAACCATCATACGTGGGTTCGATTCCCACCGTGACCTCATTATAATTAAAGTTCACATTTTTGTGGACTTTAGTTTATAAGTAAAGTCCAGAATAATGTAGACTTTTTTATTTACATAACTGTGAAAAAAAATGTAAAATTGTGGATAACTTTCTTATAAAGATTATTTAAAGTCCACATTTTTGTGGACTTTAAATTGTGGATAACTTTATAAAGTTTTTTTTATTTAATTTTAGTACATTTTATCTAAAAAAATCATTAAAACATTTTATTGACCATTATCATATTATATGATATTATTATATCATAAGTTCATTAAAAATATTTAGAAAACTGCCTTGAAGAAATTGAAGCCAGTTTTTTCTTCTCTACTGTTCATTATTGATCTATATTCCGACATGGATCGAATAAAACAAAAACAAAAAACAGGTAGATTTTATCAGCTCTATAAAATTTGATTTAATTTACCAAGCGAGTGGTAGAGAAGCGCTTTTTTCTGTCGGTAAAAAAGCTCTTTATCCTGGAACTTGAAGGGATCTTCTTCACTATCCTCGGATGGTGGAGGAACAGAGGTTTCAGGATGGAGCTCTTGCATCTGGCCTATAAATTAATTTTTCCCGCATTCGCGGGGAGGGGCCCGCAAGGGCTCCTTTTAATTTTGGAGAAAAACATTGTTTTTTATCAGGAAATAGTCTATAATATTTATAAGATGAATTAACATTTTTTATGGACAAAAAAATAACAGCCAAAATTAAAAAAGAGCTGGAAACAAGGAGAAAGGAGATCATCGGGGAACTTGATAAATTTACCACGCAGGACAAGCATGTTAAAGGCAAGCATCGGCCGCAATTTGACGATTTAGGGACTGCCAATGACGACAATGCCAAGGAAATAGACATGTACACCACAAATTTATCCGTCAGCAGCGTGCTGGAAAATAATTTAAAGGATATAGATTCGGCTCTGAAGAGAATCAAAGAAGGAAAATACGGCGTCTGCAAGTATTGTGGCCAGGAAATAGGCGAAAAGCGGCTTTTGGCCCGCCCGGTTTCCAGCGCCTGTGTTGCCTGTAAAAATAAGCTGCAAAAAGGATTATAGGTTTAATTTATGTTAGATTTTAACAAAAGGAGATATATAAAAGTTGGTGCTGTCTTGGGAAGCACCATCTTTTTGTTTATTGCCGACCGGATTTTAAAGTATTGGGAATTAAATTTTTTATACAATCAAAGAGTTGAAATTATTAAAGGCTGGGTAAGCTTGGATTTGTTTAAAAATAAAGATATTGCCTTTAGCCTGCCGGTAAGCCAATTTATAGCGGTGCCGGCCATTGTTTTAATTATCTGTTTATTGATTTATTATTTCATTAAATCCGCTCAACAGGGGTTTGGACCGCGGGAAGCCGTTCTATTGTTGATTATTTTTGGCGCTGCCGGCAATCTATTTGACCGTTTGCGGTATGGATACGTAATTGATTATATAAATTTTAGTTTCTGGCCGGTTTTTAATCTGGCTGATGCCATGATCGGCGGGGGAACAGCCGCGATGATCGTCCTGCTTTTAAAGAAAAATAAATAATGATAGAATTATATCAGCTTTTAATAATAATTATAAATTTTTAGCTTTAAATTAATGTATGCTTAAATATCTTAAGAGTATTTTTTTTATCATAGTTATTGCCGCCTTTTTAACGCCAAGCATAGTCTTAGCGCAGGAAAAGAGCAAAATAGTCGATATTTATTTTTTTTACGGCGATGGCTGCCCTTATTGCGCCAAGGAAGAGAAATTTTTGGCCCAACTTAAGATTGATGATCCGGATGTCCGTGTCCATTATTATGAGATTTGGTATAACCAAAAAAATTCAAGTTTAGCGGAAAAAATTATAAAGGAAACAGGCGTTAACGTTTCCGGAACGCCGATTACCTTTATCGGCGCCGATGTGATAAATGGTTATTTTAATGATGAAACGACCGGAGCCGAGATCAGACGACTGGTCGATTTCCATCGGGTTATGGGAACGCCTGATTTCGTCGGCGGCATTATCGCCGGCAAAAAGATTAATGAAATTGATAAAGAACAAACCGGCAGCGATATCATCATCTACGGCGAAAATGCCACCAGCAAAAAGCCCAGAATCATAAATTTGCCTTTCATTGGGCAAATAAATCCCCAAAAATTTTCTTTATTCACTATTACCGCCGCTATTGGCTTAATAGACGGATTTAATCCCTGCGCCATGTGGGTGTTGCTTTTTTTAGTCAGCCTGCTGATGCAAATGCAGAACCGGCGGCGCATGTGGGCGATCGGCCTAACTTTTATTATAGCTTCTGGGGCGGTATATTTTTTGTTTTTGGCGGCCTGGCTTAATATATTTTTATTTATCGGTTTTATTTTTTGGATTCGCCTGGCAGTCGCGCTGGTCGCGGTCGGCAGCGGAATTTACCATTTAAGGGAATTTTATGTGAACAGAAAGGGGGCCTGCAAAGTAATCAAAGAAGAAAAGAGAATCAGGATATTCAGCCAAGTAAAGGAAATAATCAGCGAGAAGAATTTTATAGTGGCCATGATCGGCATTATTGGATTGGCGGCGGCGGTCAATATGGTGGAATTAGTATGCTCGGCCGGTCTGCCCGCGATTTATACCTCTGTTTTAAGCGCGGCGAATCTGCCGGCCTGGCAGTATTACGGCTATTTATTAATATATATTGTTATTTTCATGCTGGATGATATAATTGTTTTTTTGATAGCCATGGTAACTTTAAGAGTCACCGGCGCCGCCAAGAAATACGCGCGGGCGACGAATCTAATCGGCGGGATAATATTATTGTTGATCGGCGTCTTATTGATTTTTAAGCCGGAGTGGATATTATTAGGGTAAATATAATGCAAATCCTCAAATTCATTCAAATGCCTCAAATTATGAATATGCAAATAATTTGCATTATACTATGACTATTAAAATGAATAGAATTATATTTGACATTGAAACTGCAGGCGAAGAGTGGGATGAACTTGATAAAGAAAGCCAGAAGTATTTAATGCGGTTCGCTAAAACCAGGCCGGAAAAAAAATTAGAGAAACAGCGGCTGGCTTTATATCCCCTGACCGCGGAAATAATTTGCATCGGCATGCTCAACCCGGATACCAACAAGGGGGCGGTTTGTTACCGGACGCCTGAATTTTCCGGCCAGCAAGAATTTATTGATGGTAATATAAATTATGTTTCCGGGAGTGAAATCAAAATATTAGAGCGGTTTTGGCAGGCCATAAAGCATTACCAGCAATTTATAACTTTTAACGGGAGGGCGTTTGACTGCCCTTTTTTATTGACGCGGAGCGCGATTTTAGGCGCGCGGGCCACTAAAAATTTAATGCCCTACCGCTATTCCGCGGATACGCACATTGATTTATTAGAGCAACTGACTTTTTATGGAGCCGGCAGAAAATTCAGCCTGGACTTTTACTGCAAAGTGTTCGGCATTGAGTCGCCCAAGTCGCACGGAATTACCGGCCTGGATGTGCCGCGATTATTCAGAGAGGGGCGGACATTAGAAGTTGCAAAATATTGCGCCGGGGATTTGCAAGCGACTAAAGAGCTTTACCAAAGATGGAAGGACAGTATTTCGTTTTAAAGATTATATTTATGCATAATCAAGAAATCGGGCGATATGGCGAACAGCTGGCCTGCGAATATTTAATCAGGAAAGGATATAAAATTTTAAGCCGGAATTACAAAGCCAGCTATAAAGAATTAGACATAGTCGCCGAACGAGGAGTCTTTATTGTTTTTGCGGAGGTGAAAACCAGAATTTCAAAGTATTATGGCAGCGGCATTGAATCCATGAGCCAAAAAAAGCAGAGGGATTTAAAGTACGCGATCAATAAATATTTGACTTTAAAAAAATTATGGAATAAAGAACCAAGGGGAGACCTGATTTTAGTGGATATTAATAAAGGCAAAAAGATAGCTAAAATTAAGCATTACGAAGATATCCTGTAAAATTGTTGTTAGATAATATAATTTGTTTTATTATATAAATAAGCACGTGCGTAAAGATACTCTATCAAGGAGGAGAAAAGATGGCGCATCGAGATAGCGGTAAATTCCACGCCAAACATGGTACGCTGACTTCCACTGCCGCAGAGGTTGCTGACGCCGCCGCTCGCCTCCCTCAAGTAGACAGAGTAACTCCCGGAGTAATAAAACAAACGAGAGGAGGAAGGCGCTGGCTTAAGTTTATTTGGACTCAAGTTGGCTGGCAAGTTAAAGTTGGAGGAGATAGAGCAGTGCAAACATTGTTCATTTATACTAAACAAAGGCATTCTACTAAAACATCGCTGGAAAAATCCTTTGCTCATTAGGCAATTCCCCCAATTTTTTCGGGGATTTTTTTATGTGATTTTATTCACATTTTTTTTCCACTTTCGTTCCGACATACGTCGGAACTTCGGCGGACAAGCTTGCTTTTGCACATTTTTTCCTCTTTTAAGATAGTGTAATTTTTGCTAGAGTTTGTTAATATGAAAAAAGCTCTCATTTTAATGAGAGGAGGATTTATTTTAAGCATTGTTGTTTGCAGTGCTTTTTTGTTTATAAAAATCACTTTGGCCGGCGGAATGCCGGGGGAAGTCATTGATTATACTTTATTGGAAAAGCTGCAGGAAGAATACGCCACTTCATCAAAAGAATATATTCACCAGCCGCGGATATCGGCCACTACCACCAGAAATGATTTCATAGAAGAGCCAATCAGCGTAGGCGCCCGGGCCGATGTGGAGCAGGATGATAAAAAAGCGCCATTTTTAGGATGGCTGGCAGGGATAATAAAGAAGCTATTTCCTCGATTTGAGTAGGTTTGTTATAATGTAGTAAGTATGGATAGACATCTAAAATTCGCGGTTTTGGCCGCGGAAAAAACCGGCAAAAAGTTAATGCAGTATTTCGGCAAAACCGATGTTTCTTCGCGCGGCGGCGGCGTTAAAACCGAGTTTGACTTTATTGCCGATGATATTATAAAAAAGGGGATTGAGAAAAATTTTCCGGATTATTCTTATCTTACGGAGGAGACCGGTTTAGTTAAAAAAAATGAGGATTATCTTTGGGTGATTGATCCATTGGACGGCACGGGAAACTTTGTGAATAATAATCCATTTTTTTCCATATCCATCGCCCTGTGGGTCAAAGGCAAACCGGTGGTCGGGGTAATTGAGGCGCCGTTTCTGCAGGAAAAATATATTGCCACTAAAGGCGGCGGTTCTTGGGTATTGAAAAAAGGGCAAACCGTCCAGGCGCGGGTTTCCGCCGCTAAAAAATTAAATGAAGCGTATATAATTTATTGCGAGGGGGGAGAAGCGAATAAAAAGAGAATAACCGGTATATTCAGCAAGCTTTATCCCAGGGCGAAAGAAGTTAGAAAAATCGGCTCCGCCGCCTTAGAATGCGCCTGGGTGGGGCTGGGGCGGGCTGATGCCTATTTTACCACTAAGACCAACTTATGGGACATAGGCGCCGGGGTGCTGTTCGCCAAAGAAGCCGGCGGAAAAATTCTCCATTACGACGGCAGTCCTTATCAATGGCCGGAGTTTGCGCCGGAGAAAAAATATGATTTGACAGTGACGAACGGCAAGGTTAAAATGCCTAAATTATAAAAAATTAAAAGTTTGTTTAGAAATCCAGATTCCAAGGGAGAGCTGGATTTTTTTAATTTTGTATTTTTAAATAATGAATTTGCTTTCCCAATTTTAAATGTTTATTCTCGTAAAAAGTTTGGATTTGTAAAATTGAGTTTATACAATCTTTAGATTCCTGCGAAAGCGAGAGTAATAAAGGAGAAATTGCATAAATATTATTGATAACCTCTTTTATCTTCCAGCCCTCGGCGATGGCGGTTTCTACGGAATAATTAAATAAATTCAAGTCGTCGGTTTTTAAATTAAGCGTACCGTTGAGCACTAATATTTTTTTATACATCGCTAAAAAGCGGGGACTGGTCAGTCGTTTGTTTAGTTGCCGTTTCCGCGGAAACGGGTCGGGAAAAGTAATCCAGATTTCGGAAACCGACCCCCTCCCAGCCTCTCCCTTAGTAAGGGAGAGGGGAATAAAATATTTTTCCAAATCTTCAATTTGAATGCGCAAAAAAGCGACATTAGTTAATTTATTTTCCAGCGCGGTTTTTGCTCCTTTCCAGAGGCGCGCGCCTTTGATATCAATGCCGATAAAATTGCGCTTGGGAAACAGTTTCGCCAGCGCTAAAGCGTACTCGCCTTTGCCGCAAGCGAGCTCCAGAGTGATTGGATTATTATTGCCGAAATGTTTAGACCAGTTAAACTTAAAACCCAGCTTAACTTCCGCCGGTTCCATGACGTTAGAAAAAGTTTTTAGTTCGGCGAAACGCTGGAGTTTGTTTTTAGACATTCAAATTAAATTATAGGGATTAAAAAGGGCTTACAACCATTAATCCCGTGAAATACTGTGAAGCAATTTCACTGGGGTAAATGCGAATACATTGTACGGACTTAAATTTACTCAGATTCACCCTGTGAAATTTATAAAATATTTCACGGGGTAAATGGCAAATTCTTCAAATTGCGAATTTACGAATACTACAAATAATTATAAAGTGTTTTGGAGGCGTGTCAATTTAGAGTATAATGTGGTTATATGAGGAAGAAGAAGTTTTATCTTAAAAAAATAGGCCAAAGGGGGAATATTGCCGTTTGGCAGGTGGATGGTGGCATTATTCGCGCGAAAGTGGAAAAAGAATTTACCAATTTTGGCCAGCATTATCGTTTTCCCTTCATCCCGGAATATGAATTCTGGCTGGACAAAGAAGCTGATCCCGACGAAAGAAAATTTTTTATTGATCATTTATTGGCGGAGTGGCGTTTAATGAGAAATGGAAGGTCATATAATTATGCCATAAAAGAAGCGGACAAAGCGGAAAAAGCGGAAAGAAAAAAAGCGGGAGACGCGACCAAAGCGATTAACAAGCAAGGCAAGCCGGATATTAAAAAAATTCATAAAAAATTTATCAATCAAGCGGGAGAGCTGTTAATCTGGCTGATTGACGGTCGGCTGGTCCGTAGCATTTTTGATGTTGATTTTACTGAAGGAGGGCATGGTTTGGTTTATGACTTTGTGCCCAAAAATGAAATATGGATAGACGATGACTTAAGCGCTAAAGAGCGGCCATTCGTTATTTTGCATGAGCTGTATGAAAGATCGCGAATGGCGCGAGGGCTGGCTTATAATCAGGCGCATAAAAAAGCGAGCCGGCTGGAATGGGAATGCCGGCATAATGAAAAAAGGCTGGCCGGAAATTTAGCAAAACTAGGATTTTATCCAGCACCGTGCCCGAATACCCTGCGGTCTCTGCCGCAGGGATGAAGGGCTATCATCATTCTTGCCGCAGGGTTTAATACCCTGCG
>PFAR01000025.1:12217-13929 GCA_002773655.1 Candidatus Falkowbacteria bacterium CG10_big_fil_rev_8_21_14_0_10_43_10
TCCAGTTTAACCGGGTTGTTGCTGCACATACTTACAATAGCCGGCCATTGCATGGCTATCAGTTCAGGATGCTCTTTTAGTTGTTCAAAGAGGTGATACAATAAGCAGCGGAATGGTTCCTGCAGACAAGGTATGCGGGTGAGTTTGAGCGTCAACTGCCTTTTTATTTCCTCCCTCCTCTTTAAAGCGCAGTTCTGTTGAGAAGCTTCTTCTAAAAGAGTTTTTATTTCCATTTGATTCATTTTTTTCTCCGATGGTTAAAGTGCGATTTAAATTTTTTGCATCATAACATATGAATTGATTTTAGGCAAAGGATATGGTTTAATGGCAATATGTCAAAAGTTCCAAACCAAAAGTTCCAAACCAAAAGTTCCAAACCAAAAGTATTTGTCGGACTTTCCGGCGGAGTAGATTCATCCGTGGCGGCGGCGTTATTAACACAGCAGGGTTATGATGCTACCGGCGTGTTTATAAAAATTTGGGATGAAAAATGGGGAAATTGCGCCTGGCCGGAAGAGCGGCGGGACGCGATGAAAGTCGCGATAAAACTCGGCATTCCCTTTAAAACTTTGGATTTGTCAGCCGAATACAAAAAAGAAGTGGTGAATTATATGGTGCGTGAATATAAAGCTGGCCGAACGCCGAATCCGGACGTGATGTGCAACAAAACAATAAAATTTGGCGCGTTTTTGAAATGGGCAGTATCTCAAGGCGCCGATTTTGTGGCGACTGGTCATTATGTGAGAATTTCTAATGACGAATTTCTAATTTCTAATCAAATTCCAAATTCCAAATTCCAAATTCCAAAGAAATCTCAAATTATAAATTCTAAATTTCAAAAAATACTTTCATGTGGGGTTGATAATGGAAAAGATCAGAGTTATTTTCTTTGGCAATTAAAACAAAATCAACTTAAGCATTGTTTGTTTCCGGTTGGAGAATATAAAAAAAGCGAGGTGCGAAAAATGGCGAAAGAATTGGGACTGCCGACGGCGGAAAAAAAAGACAGCCAGGGGATTTGCTTTGTCGGCAGAATGGGGATGAAGGAATTTTTAAAGAAGTATATTAAAGCCGAGCGCGGAGATGTGTTGAATACAAAAGGTGAAAAGATCGGCTACCATGACGGGGCGGTATTTTATACGATCGGGCAGAGGCATGGGTTTACAATTATTGCCAAAGGCACAGATGATAAACCAATGTACATAGTAACTAAGGACGTGAAGCGGAATACTGTAGTGGTTAGTGAACAGCAAATAGTAAATAGTGAACAGGGTAAAAAGGTTGTAATTCATCAAACTAATTGGATAACAGATGAACCCGATAAAAATAAGGCATATAAATGCAGGTTTAGACATTTGCAGCCATTGTTCCATTGTTCAATTGCTCCATTGCTGAAGGGCCAATATAGGGTGGAATTTGATAAGCCGCAGGAGGGGATAGCGGCCGGGCAGTCGCTCGTTATTTATGACGGGCAAAAATGTCTGGGGGGTGGTATAATAAAATAACTAATTCACTGTCAATAAACTATGATGTACGGTTACAATATGATGGTCGGCTGGCCATCAATGTGGGGCGCGTGGGGCTGGGGCATGATTTCGCTTTTGGCGATCTGGTCGCTGGCGTGGAAAGGCGTGGCCTTGTGGCGTGCGGCGCGCAATGAGCACCTGCCTTGGTTTATCGCTTTGCTTATCATTAACACCGCTGTTATTTTG
>PFAR01000025.1:14025-15087 GCA_002773655.1 Candidatus Falkowbacteria bacterium CG10_big_fil_rev_8_21_14_0_10_43_10
TTTTGGCGGAAAAATTAACCTGGAGTGTGGGTTTGGGCGCGCTTTTGATTACCGCCGGAGCGTTGTTGATGATTTTATAAAAAAAAGAACCCTCGTAACGAGTGCGAGGGGGTAGAGTTTTTTAAATTTATATTTGTATTGGTGTTATTTCATTATTTTTGTTGGGGCACCTATATTATAGTTGGCTACCCCGAGTAGATTGGCCGGAATTTTCTCGCTCTTGAGTTGTTTTTGTAAGTAATCGGGGTAGGTGATTTCTCCGGCGTTAGTTTCGTTCCCTTTGGTGATGGAATGATCGTTTGTTTGTTTTTTTGCTCTCATTGCCTCAACCTCCGAAATAGATTTTGTTTAAAACTTTGAGCTAAATTTAGCAGATATAAGATAAAAGTCAAACTTACCGCTGATGGGTATATAGATATAGGAATTTTGCAATATCCTCCAGCTTTGAAGGATGATGTTGCGGCGCAGAACCGGTTACAGGCGACACATCGTGTCGGGGCAAAAACGATCCCGTCTTTATATTGAATAAAGAAGGTGGAAACTCATGATTGTGCCAGATTACAATATACGGTTTTTCGTAAGTAATTTTTTTTCCAATAAGCACATCTTCTCCCGGATTATATATGACAGCCGAAAGTTTCGGCCCGGGAGAAACTTGAAAGAGTCCTCCGAAAAAAATTCCTTCCTTTTTTGTTCTGGAAACGATATAAAAATCGTTTCCGTTGATAGTTTGGCTTCCGTCTACTATCACATGATAGCAGGCCATTTTAGGAACAAAATGTTCCTCGGGAGTAAAAGAAAAATTAATTTTTTCCGAGGAGGAAACGGGGATCCCGTTTTCACTGAAACAGACCGTTACAGCTTCAATTGCAACAGTCGCTGTTTCAACATTGCTAGATACCGTAAAATCGTTGATGATTTTTTTCAGAGAAAGCGATGATTCTTGCGCCACCGCTTGCTGAAATATTAGTAGTGCAATCGTAATCATTCCGAGCTTTTTCATCGTTGTTCCCTTTCCTTTTCTAAGGATCTATAATGATGTTATAATGTTATAGTTTTTAT
>PFAR01000018.1:0-8867 GCA_002773655.1 Candidatus Falkowbacteria bacterium CG10_big_fil_rev_8_21_14_0_10_43_10
CCTGCGGCAAGAATGATGATAGCCCTTCATCCCTGCGGCAGAGACCGCAGGGTATTCGGGCACGGTGCTGGATAAAAAGAGCTTGACGTCCGCCAGGCTCTTTTCTTATATAATCTATTTTTTATACTTTATTTTACTTAGGGGTATATCAAAAATTTTTTCATATCCGTCTTCTTTGTTGCGGCCTTTTATTTTTAAGTCAACTGTTTTCTTTAAAGTATGCCAACCAATAACTTCAGCCTCCACTCCTTCATAAATAACTTTCGATCCAATAGGAGGGAGATTCTTCGCCAACTCGGCGTAACCCTCATTTTCATACCGCAAACAGCACATTAAACGCCCGCAACTGCCGGAAAGGCGCTCGCTGCCCCGGTGGGCGATCTGCTGGTTCTCCGCCATTTCCGAGCTGATTCCGCCCAAATCTCCCAGAAAGCTCTTGCAGCACATCGGCCGGACTCCGCACCGCCCGATATCGCCGCAAATTTTCGCCTCATCGCGGATACCGACCTGGTAGAGAATAATCGACTTCTGATAATGGCGGGCTAAATCTTTCACCAGTTCGCGGAAGTCGACCCGGCCGTCGGCAATAAAGGCGAATTTAACTCTGGAATCATCATAAGAGCAATGAACGTCAACTATTTTCATCGGCAAATTATGTTTTTTTACCAGAATGCGGCAATATTTTATCATCTCCAGTTTATCCGTCCTGCCTATTTTTTCCAGGTCATTTTTATTGGCCAGTCTGGTTACCGGCTTCAGCTCCCCTTGGCCGGCGCTTTTATCGGACTCTTTAACCGCTATAACCTCTCCGATGTCCGTGCCGACTTCCGTTTCCACGATTATTTTATCCCCGACTTTCAAATCCAAATTATTATCATTGCTAAAATCATATTCTTTGTCCCAGGGACAAAATTTTATTTTGATTATTTGCATAAATATTATTGTAAAGAGAATCTGATAAATTCTAAAACTTTTACATCTCCCAATATCTCTTCCACTTTCTTTTTGTCGTCTTTAATATACTCCTGTTTAATCAGGCAGGTTTCTCCGTAATATTTTTTCAATTTTCCTTCAATAATCTTTTCCATCATGGCCTCCGGCTTGCCTTCATTTTTCAGCTGAGCGCGATAAATCTCTTTTTCTTTTTCTATCTCGCTCTCCAGCACGTCCTCCGGCTTCAGGTATTTAGGGTTGGCGGCCGCTATCTGCATGGCGATATCAACCGCCAGCTCTTTTTTATCCGGCTTGTCCAAAGAAACTAAAACTCCGATTTTTCCCTCCAGATGAAGATAGCTGGCGACCGTGCCGTTTTCGCTTTTTAATACCGCCGCCAGGCTGATAGCGAGCTTTTCGCCAATGACTCCGCTAAAACTCTCCAATTGCTCTTTAACATCAGACCCGTCCATGGGCGCGCTTAAAAGCTCGCCGGCGGAAGAGGATTTCTGCTCTTTTAATATTGTAAAAGCTTTTTTGGCGAAATTCTGGAATTTTTCGTTGCGGGAGACAAAATCAGTCTCAGAGTTAATCTCTACCATATACCCTTCCGTGCCGCTTTCGTTTACGCCGGCCAAAATAATGCCTTCGCTGGCTTCGCGGCCGGCCCTTTTCGCGGCCTTGGCCATTCCTTTTTTGCGCAAAATTTCCCCGGCTTTTTCAATGTCGCCGCCGGATTCGTCCAACGCGCTTTTGCAGTCGCCTATTCCGCAGCCGGTTTTATCGCGCAATTCTTTTATTTTTTCCATCATAATACTCAAAATGTCATTTCGAGGAACGAAGTGACGAGAAATATAATATACACATATCCCTCGGCTTAGTTTATCCCGAGCGTAGCCGAGGGACTCGGGATGACAAAAAAATAATTAATCTGCTATTGTTAAAAAATGATGATTTTATTTCTTCACGCCTTGTCCTTCGTCCTTCGCGCTTGTTGCTTCAGGCTTCCTCATTCCCGCGGCTCTGCCTTCCTTAACCGCCTCACTTACCAGCTGTAAAACCAGCTTAGCCGCCTTGGTAGCGTCGTCATTGCAGGGGATAACGTATTTTATGCCGTCCGGGTTTACGTTCGTGTCGCAAATCGCTATTATCGGAACGCCCTTTTTTCTAGCTTCGTTAAAAGCCGTCTTTTCCCGCTTTATATCCCAGATAAAAATAACATCTGGCAACTTTTTTAAATTAACCAAGCCCCCGACCATTCTTTCTAATTTTTCTATCTTTTTGGTAAAATCCAGCTGTTCCTTTTTTGTGTACTTTCCCAGCTTGCCGGCCTCCCGCTTTTCTTTCAGGTCCAGATAATTTTTTACCAGCCGCTTAATCACGGCGAAATTAGTCAAAGTGCCTCCCAGCCAGCGGTTGCTGACATAAGGAATGCCCAGCTCTTCGGCCTGCGAAGCGATTTTGCTTTTTACCTGGTCCTTAGTTCCGACCAGCAGGATAGTTTTATTTTCCGCCGCCATCCTGGATATGAACTGCAGCGCCTCTTCTAACAACTGCTGCGTTTTCTCTAAATTAATAATGTGCACGTTGGCTCTTTTGCCAAAAATAAAAGGCTCCATCTTCGGGTGCCATTTTGATGTCTGATGCCCAAAATGCATGCCAGCCTTGAGCATCTCTTCAATTGAAGGGATTTTTACCATATATTTTTTCCTTTACCCTGTGAAATAATCCCGAGACACTCGGAATTGCCGCTTTGCGGCATTTCACATGGTAAAGCCCTAATGCCTTAAGCGTATTATTTCAACAAGGTTCCTCCACCCCTATTTATCCCGCAGTATTGCGGGACAAGGAAAGTTTTTTGAGGTGTGAGAGATTTGTCCCGCGCCTTTACGGCGCCGGAGGGTTTATTAAATGATTATTATTACTTTAATATATTTACAAAAATATGTCAAGAAAGATTTTCCGCTATTTAGCTTACCCCTACAAAATAACAGTGTCAAACGAAAAAAGAGGCGTTTGCCTCCTTTTTTCATCTCCGTATTATACTTTAATATTTATTTTGGTTTTGGCAATCCAATCTTCTCCAATATATCCGTAAAAGCCACATACTCAATGTCACGCTCTTTATAAAAAGCCAAACTTTCCTGTAACTCTTCTGTTTGATTATTTTTATCCAATAAATCACCAAAGGCAAAGCCCTTTTTAGCTTCATACTCTTGGTATCCGACTAAAATTATTTGCAGTGGTTTTTTATACAGGTGCGGCACTTCGCCATATTTCAACGGCACACCCAATATTTTTTCTCCAGCCGTCCCTGTTGTCGTCCAGTTTCTTCCTTTTACTTCATAAACATATTTATCACACTCCAAATCAGGACTATATCTTTTTTCTCTTAGTGTGCTTTTGTTTTGTGCCGCCCTACGCACATTTTTTCTTCCTAGGCGAACTAAAGCTTCTCTAACTAATTCCTCGCAAAGCCGGGTTGTCCATTGACCTCCATTTCCTCCACCAATTATTTTATTTCCCCATGCTTTTTCTATTTTATTGGGTCCCACTAATCTTTTTGCGTCCGAAGTATTTTTGAGTGAAATTTCCGTAATTCCTTCATAACACCATTTAATAACTTCTGGATTGTTTAGTAAACGTGAGTTATTATTCGCCATACTATTTTACTAAATTTATAAAATATTAAGCTCCATTGAATGCGGTTTGCGTCCCCTTCTTAAATACTCTTTGCCGTTTGCCACCAGCAGTACGACTGCGTCATAACCAATTTGTTTAGCGCGTTTGCATATTTTACCATCCAACGCAATTCGTTTTTGATACCAGTTCTCCGTGGCGTCATCGCACAATTCTAATTTTTTGTACTCATTCGGAAAAAGCTGTTTAATAATTTCTGCTTCTGATGTTCCATAAACCGGATTTGCGACTTTCACTCTCTCGGGCATGTCATTTGGCCGGCCGTAAAACGCGGCCTGCAAAAAAGTAGACGCTAAAAATTTGCCTCGCTTTTGGTAAGCGCCGTGGTCTTTAGGCGGCACGTGCCACCAGTCAGAGCCGTTTATTTTTTTAATAAGTGTTTGCGTTAATATTTGCATACTACACCCTGCTTTGTAATTCTTCAAACCTTTTTTTAGATAAATCCAAATATTTTTTCTCCTTATCAATTCCTATAAATTTTCTCTCATTCAAATTCGCCGCCAGGCCGGTCGTGGATGAGCCGGTAAACGGATCTAGTACAACATCGCCCTTGTCGGTGCTCGCCATCACAATGCGCACCAATAAATCAATTGGCTTCTGCGTCGGGTGCTTGCCGAATTTTTTTTCATCTGGCTTTGGAGTTCCTAACGCCCAAACGCTGCGCATCTGCAAATTCGGCTTTTTTAAAAAATCTTCCTTCCAGTCCCCTTCTTTCATTAATTTATAATTAAATTTATGTTTTCCTTTTTTATCTTTGCGCGCCCAAATCAAAGTTTCATGGCTGGCGGTAAAAAAACGGCAGCTTAAGTTCGGAGCGGCGTTCGGTTTAAACCAGGCAACATCGTTGAGAATGTGAAAATGATTAACCTGTAAAGCAAAGCCGCATTGATAAATTGAGTGGTAGGTGCCGCTTACCCAAAGCGTGCCGCCCGGCTTTAAAACCCGATGACAGGCTTTGGTCCATTCCAGATGAAACTCCCAATCTTTTTTTAAGCCGTTGCTGACATCCCACTGCCCTTTGTTCACGCTCACCATTTTTCCAGCATGAACGGAAAAGCCGCCATTGGAGAGATGGTAGGGCGGATCGGCAAAAATCATATCAATGGAATTTTCCGCAATTTGCTTTAAAATATTTAAGCAGTTCTCTTTATACAAAACAAAATTATCCTTTACAAAATAAGGTTTATCCTTGATATCGCTTAAATTTTTCTTTTGAGCGGGCATGGGTAAAAATTAATTTCTCCTCTAATTTTCTCACTTCCCCCGTCATTTGTCAAAATCTAATTCTTAAAAGTGTTAATTATGTTCGTGGACTTGAACAAACCGTTCCCCGCGCTCCCCGCGTATAAAAAGCTGAAAAGCCAAATTAAGGATGAAAAACTTATATTTTATTTAAGTAATATTTTGTTAAAAAGTCAAATCACCTGTTCTTTATTGCTTATTTTTACGGAGTTGCCAAAAATAAAAAGCCATGCTACTATACGACTGTTATCTGTAATCTATAATTTGCAATATTATGAAAAAAGATATCCACCCTCAATACTATTCGGAAGCAAAAGTAACCTGCGCTTGCGGCAATACATTCACGACCGGCTCAACCCAGCCGGAGCTTAAAGTTGAGCTTTGCAGCGCCTGCCATCCTTTCTATACCGGCAAGCAAAAATTATTGGATACTGCTCGCCGCGTAGAAAAATTCCAGGAAAAACAAGCTCAAAAAACAAAATTAACCGACCGGAAAGGCAAAAAAGCCAAACGAGCTACCCGGGCATTGAAAAGAGAAAAAAAAGAAGTAGTGGTAAAAGTAAGACCGGAAGATCTAAAGAAAAAAGCTGACAAAAAATAACTATCCTGAATATTAAGCCAATTTATCCAGCACCAGCTTACATGGTGCTGGATTTATCTTTGTGGCGTTTATGCTACAATATAGGTAAGCTGGTTTTATGTTTTTCTACCTCACTCCCTGACCCCCTTCCTTAGCTAGGGGGAGGTAATTTATGGCCTACGACGAAATAAAAATCGAATATAAAAAGATAGAATCTGAATTAAACAGTCCAGACAATTTTTCTGATTCAAAAAAAATGACCGAACTGAATAAAAAATTTTCCGAATTGAAACATGCCTTTAATTTAATAGTTAAATTGGAAGCGGCGGAAAAAAGCATCAGCGATCTTAAGGATATTATAAAAAATGAATCTGACAAAGAATTAAAAAAAATGGCTGAAGAAGAGCTGGAAAAGCTTAATGAAGACCGCCAAGAGACAAAAGAAAGGCTAGCAGAGGAGCTAAGCCCAAAAAATCCACTGGATAAAAAATCGGCTATTATTGAAATTCGCGCCGGAACAGGGGGCGACGAATCCGCTTTATTCGCCGCCAAACTTTACGGCATGTACGCCAAATACGCCGAATCGCGGAAATGGAAAATTAATATTTTAAACTCCAGCCGCATCGGCATCGGCGGCTTTAAGGAAATCATTTTTGAAGCGATCGGCGCCGGAGCTTACGGAGATTTTAAGCTTGAAAGCGGAACGCACCGCGTCCAGCGCGTCCCCGAGACGGAAAAAGCCGGACGCATCCATACCTCGGCCGCGACCGTGGCTGTTTTTCCCGAGGCCGAGGAAGTTGATGTTAATATTAATCCGGCCGACCTGCGCATTGATACATTCTGCTCTTCCGGACCGGGCGGACAAAGCGTTAATACGACTTATTCGGCGGTGCGGATTCTGCATATTCCTACCGGCACTATTGTTTCCTGCCAGGACCAAAAATCCCAGCAGCAAAACAAGATTAAAGCGATGCAGGTCATGCGCTCCCGAATTCTCGCCCACATGGAGGATGAAAGGCATAGGAAAGAAGCGGCGGAAAGAAAACAGCAAATCGGCACGGGCGACCGCAGTGAAAAAATCCGCACCTACAATTTTCCCCAGGATCGCATTACCGACCATCGAATAAAAAAATCGTGGCACAATATTGGCACGATTATGAATGGAGGATTGGACGCGGTGATTGAGGAATTAAAAAAAAGTTATAAAAAATAATTAAATATCGCATGTACAGCATTAAAGAAATACTGCGAGCCGCATATAATAAATTAAATAAAAAAAATATCAATTCCGCTTATCTTGACGCGGAACTTTTATTATCTTTTATTTTAGGCAAACCGCGCGAATATATTCTGGCGCATCCGAAAATTAATCTAACCAAAAAGCAAATTGCCAAATACAACGGCCTAATCAAACAGCGCGCCAAACACGCGCCGGTTGCGTATTTAACAAACGAAAAAGAATTTTACGGCCGGCCGTTTTATGTTGACAAACGCGTGCTGGTGCCGCGGCCGGAAACGGAAACTCTTATAGAACAAGTTAAAAGTGAAAAGTTAAAAGTGAAAAGTGATGCGATTATTGTAGATATTGGCACCGGCTCCGGCTGCATTATAATAACTTTAGCCAAAGAATTAGAAAATCTAAAATCTAAAATCAGCAATCTAAAATTCCTTGCCACTGATGTTTCCCCAGATGCCCTTGCCGTTGCTAAAAAAAATGTAAAATTACACGGCGTTGATAAAAAAATAAAATTTTTGCAGGGTAATTTATTAGAGCCAATCTTGAAAAATAAAGATTTCTTAATTCATAATTCTGAATTCTTCATTCTGGCAAATTTGCCCTATTTAACTCTAAAGCAAATCAAGCAATCGCCAACGATTCAGCACGAGCCAAGGCTGGCACTGACAGCAGGCAAAGACGGTCTTAAATATTACCGAGAATTAGCGAAACAGCTCCAAGGTTTCCGAAACCTTTTAAAGGTTTCGGAAACCTCAAATATCCCGATATCCCTCTTTGCCGAAATCGGCGATATGCAAGGAACAGAAATGAAAAAAATTTTCTCTTTTGCTAAAAATAAAAACATCAAAAAAGACCTTGCCAGCCATAACCGGCTCTTTATTGCCAAACTTTGATCGCGGTAAAAATTTTATTTATAATGAGCAGTTTTATTCTGCATTCGTAATTTATAATTCGTAATTTTAAATTAAAATTTGCCCTTCTTCCTGTATTACTTCAATCCAAGCCGTACCGGCGTTGAATTTAACCTCTTCCCCGTTTTTATTGTAAATCTTTTCCCGCGTTTTCTTATCCGGCTTTTTCCACTCCCCTTCTTTGCAAATTCCGTCAAGGCAATACCATGCCCTCCCCCCGCCGATAGTGTCCATTTGGCGGCGCAATTCCGCGTCCAATATTTTTGATTTTACTTGCATGATTATGATATTTTTTGCGACTACCGGCGTGCCGTCCGCGTCTTTGTGCTGAACCTCGCCCAGATAGCGGATATATTCGTTATTTTCTTTGTCATACTTCCAGCTAACCAAAAAATCATTAACTGAATAATTTATTTCAATGTCGCTTTTTCCCCTGTCTTCAGCGGCAGCCTCATCTTTATAAAGCCAGGCGCCATAACCGTCATTTTTAGCATTCAGGCGATCCAAATACTTATTAAAATTCCCTATCGAACTATAAACATTATGAGGCGCGATTTTACTGTTTGACCGCCAAAAATAACCGCCCTGGTAAAACTCATTTAAATTAAGCAGCTTTGTTTTGGCTAAAATATCCAAAGCCTCCGGGCTGCCGCCGACATGGACGTAAAGGGCGTTATATCCCTCTGACCAATCCACGTAATAAGGCCGGGCGCTGCGAATTGGGCCTATTTCTTCGAGTTCCTCGCCGTCCGCGAATAAAGCCATAAAACGAGTAATCCCGCTTTCCGCTTTAGCCTCGTATACCAGCTGCGCTTTCGCCAGTCCGGACTGCGGCCGCGCCAGCGGGTCATTATCAATCATAACGGCAACCGGATAAAAATTCTCTTTTCCTGGCTCAACATAAATTCCATCTATCGCCCGGCGGACATAGTTTGGATGAATTTCGCTATTCTTTTCAGTTTCTTCAACGGTAAAATAGCTCTCTTTGGGATTGCTTTCCTTTAAATTATTCTTACCAAGCGAAAAAATTATTAAAAAAACGGCCAAAGAAATAATAGCCAAAATTGACAATAATAAAACCGTTCGCTTCGGCCAGTTAAGTTTTAGCCAAAATTGAACGGCTTTATTTTTTATATTGGAAAATTTCTCTTTCATCCCCCTTATTTTATATTTATCCAGCACCGTGCCCGAATACCCTGCGGTCTCTGCCGCAGGGATGAAGGGCTATCATCATTCTTGCCGCAGGGTTTAATACCCTGCGGTC
>PFAR01000018.1:8883-20881 GCA_002773655.1 Candidatus Falkowbacteria bacterium CG10_big_fil_rev_8_21_14_0_10_43_10
TTCTTTTGCCTCTTCGCCCGCGCCTTCGCCTTCAGCGGCCGGCGTTTCTTCTTCCGCCGCTCTCGGCTCGGTTACGTTGACAACGACATCATCCGGATTATTTAAAATTGTAATCTTATCGGATATCACTAAATCCTTGATGTGAATTGTGCTGGAAAAATCCGTCAAACAGGAAATATCAACTTTAAACCTCTTTATTAAATCGGCCGGCAGACATTCAATTTCTATTTCATTTAACTGCTTAATGACAATGCCTCCTTCATTTTTAACCACCGGCGCCTCGCCGACAAACTCTAATTCAACCGGAGCGGTAACTTTCTTGGCAAGGTCAACTTCATAAAAATCAATGTGTAAAATTCTATCTTTTACCGGCTCGTACTGAACTTCATGGATCAGGACTTTTTTGCTCTGGCCGTCATCAAAAACCAAATCAATTAAGCTTGATTCTCCGGCGTCTTCATACGCCTTGGCAAATTTAACATAATCAATAAATAAACTAAGGCCAATCTGCCCCTTGCTGTATACGATCGCGGGTATCATCCCTTCTTTGCGAACTTTCTTAAGGCTTAAGCCTTTTTCTCTATTTTTTACTTTTAATTGGATCATAAGATATTGATTTATTTAACTCTATTATTTATAAATGATTATCCTTGAAATGTCAAATCGGGCTGTTAATTATGGCGGGTGTGAATAATAACGCTCTCCGCAATCCCTACTAAAACAAGGCTGGCTATCAAGGAACTGCCTCCGTAGCTGACAAAAGGCAGAGGAATTCCCACCACCGGCAGGATTCCGATATTCATTCCGATATTAATGAACATTTGGACAAAAAATAAAATAATCGCCCCTAAAATTATATATAAGCCGAAATTATTATTAAGATGCCGGACCCAATACAGCATCCGGAAAAATAATACCGCGAAAAAAGTCGTCAAAAAAATTACTCCTAAAAGCCCGAGTTCCTCGCCAATAACCGCGAAAATAAAATCAGTCTGGCTTTCCGGCAAAAATTTAAGCTGGGACTGGGAACCGAATCCCAAGCCTTTGCCGAACAGTCCGCCGGAACCGATGGCAATAATCGCCTGGGCCACGTTATATCCCTGCTCCAGCGAACTGATATTGGGATTAAGGAATGTTAAAATTCTTTCTTTCTGGTAATCTTTCAGTAAAAAAAAGAAGCTGGTCGCGAAAAGCATCAGCGATATAAAAGTAATAATGATTATCTGCTTCCTGTTTAGACCAAAAATCGCCAAAATTGCCAGCCAAAAAATAAAAATAATTGTCGCGGAGCCGAAATCCGGCTGCCATAATATTAAAATAATAGGCAAAAAAACAATTAAACCTGTTAAAATAATATGTTTAAGCTGGTTTATTTTATAGGAAGCGGCGGAAAAATATTTTGCCAGCGCCAAAACCACGACAATTTTAACCAGCTCGGAAGGCTGTAGGCTAAAGCCGCCGAATTCAAACCAGGCGCGCGTGCCGCGTACCGTTTCACCAAAAAGCAACACTAAAATTAACGACCCTATTCCGCCGGCATAGATCCATTTATTAAAACCGTACAGCGCGTGAAAATCAAAAAAACTGAATATAAATAAAAGCGCTATTCCAACAACGGCAAAAACGCATTGCTTTTTAAAATTAATAAACCCGGCTTCCCCTCCGCTGAGGGCGACGCTGTAAATCACCGCCAAGCCGAAACCGATAAGCAGAATAATACATCCGAATATTATCCAGTCAATCTTTTTTAGATGAGTAAGTAATTTATTAAACATAAAAAAAGCACGGAGTTTGAAGTACGAAAGAGGAGGGCGTACTTCTCACTTCAATTGTCCCGAACCCAGTTCAAAGGGGATATAGTTGCTTTTATCAAAAATATTGACTGAGGGGATTATTTTAATCTGGGATCCCGATATTCTCCCTGGCCAGATGATGCTTATTTTTTTTGATTCCCCGGACTTCAGTTGTTCCACTTTGTATTTATTTATCCCGGCCAGCCGGCTGCCCGATTGTAAAATAATTAAAAAATCCACCTCCCAGTAATTAAACGGGGAATTATTCTCGGCAATGAAATTTAAGGTGTTTAAAGGGTCTTGACCGGAACTTCCGGGCAGCAACTCCGCGCCGGCAGCCTCAATATTGGCGCGTTCTTTTACAAACTGTTCAACGTTTCCCTGATATAATGAGTCAAACTCACGAACATTAACCCTGCTCCAGTTTATATTAGCAATCTCCACCCGGGCGTTAGCGGGCTTCGGGCCGTCATATAAAAACTCGGCCAAATATTTTTCTTCTTTGGGCAGAAGAAACTCGCGCTTGGTTTCAGTTGTATTTTGACCGATAACAAAAAAATAATCAAAGGTCGCATACCAGTCGGCATTGGGATTTTGTATTTTGACCGCCAAATCAGAATTATCTCCTCCCCCGCCGGGCAAGATATTGACATTGCCGACTAGAAAATCATCAGCTGCCAGCCTCTTGATAAAATCATGGCTGATAGCCGGCACCGCTGTCAACAGCCGGCTGATTTGCTCCTCCTCCGGCAAACCGCGATAATAATATTCGGCAAAACCATAAATGCCATATCCCCAGAAAGAAATGCTTGCCAAAATCAGCAAACCGATTAAGATCCGCCGCAAAAACGCCCGATGTTCAACCCACCACAGCCCCATATTTAACTGCAAATTCGTCGGCCCTTCAATCGGACGGTAGCTCTTCAGGTTATTATTTAATTTTATCTCCGCAGAAGTATTATCTGCGTCCTTGTTTTTTGGCATAATCAATTAAATTATAACATAAAAAAATACTAACAACAAAATATTGCTTTGCCATAAAATCTGTGTTACACTAAAAGTAAATATTGGCACCTCTGTGTGCATATTTTTATTGCTTAATAAATTTGAATATGACTGAAAAAATGACTGAAAAACAAACAAAAATCCAAACAAAAATCGCCGCCGCCAAATCGAAAAAAGACTCCGAATACGGCGCGGAAAGCATTACCGTCCTTGAGGGATTAGATCCGGTCCGCCGGCGCCCCGGCATGTACATCGGTTCAACCGCGTCCTCGGGGTTGCACCACTTGATTTATGAAGTTGTTGATAACGGCATTGACGAAGCTATGGCCGGTTATGCCGATGAAATTTCCCTCACCCTGCTCCAAAACGGGATGGTGGAGGTTTGGGATAACGGACGCGGTATTCCGGTCGGCATACATTCGGTTACTAAAGTTTCCGCCCTAGAGACCGTAATGACAAAACTGCACGCCGGCGGAAAATTCGGCGGCGGCGGTTACAAAGTTTCCGGCGGCTTGCACGGCGTCGGAGTTTCCGTTGTTAACGCGCTGTCGGAATACTGCAAAGTTGAAGTTCACCGCGAAGATAAAATTTGGGTCCAGGAATATAAAATCGGCAAGCCGAAGGCTAAAGTCAAGGCAGTCGGTAAAAGCAAAGGCACGGGGACAATCGTTACCTTTAAACCGGATCCGACTATATTTACTGAAACTGAATTTAAATGGGGCACTATTTTAGACCGGATGCGGCAACAAGCCTACCTGACCAAGGGCATTACTATTAATGTTGAGGACAAGCGCGATGGCCACCATCCAAAAAAATTCCGATTTCATTTTGAAGGCGGCATTAAAGCCTATATTAAAGCTTTAAACCAGCATAATACGCCTAAGCATGAAACCATTTTTTATATTGATAAAGACATAAATGATACTAAGGTGGAGGTTGCCCTCCAGTATAATGACGGCTACAATGAAGAATTTTTCGCCTTTGCCAACAACATCCATAACCCGGAGGGCGGCACTCACATGATTGGCTTTCACACCGCTTTAACCCGCGTTTTAAACAGTTACGCGCGCAAACAAAACTTGCTTAAAGAAAAAGAAGATAATCTGACCGGCGACGACACCCGCGAAGGGCTGACGGCCATTGTCTCGGTAAAGCTGACCGATCCTCAATTTGAAGGGCAAACCAAAGGAAAACTGGGCAACGCGGAAATTAAAAACTACGTTGACCAAATTTTCAGCGAAACATTCACGATATTTTTAGAAGAGCATCCCCGGGAGGCGGAGGCGATAATCGCCAAGTGTAATTTAGCCGCCCAGGCCCGGATTGCCGCCCGGACCGCCCGCGCGAGCATTCTTCGAAAAGGAGCCCTGGAAGGCATGACCCTGCCGGGAAAACTGGCTGACTGCTCTTCCCGCAAGGCGGAGGAATGCGAATTATACATCGTTGAGGGCGACAGCGCCGGCGGCAGCGCCAAACAGGGACGCGACCGCAGATTTCAGGCCATACTCCCCTTACGCGGCAAAATCCTTAACGTTGAAAGAGCCCGCCTGGATAAGATGCTGGCCAACAATGAAATAAAAAATACGGTCATCGCCCTGGGCACTAACATTGATGAACAGTTTGATATAGAGAAACTGCGCTACCACCGGATTATAATCATGACCGATGCCGATGTGGATGGCGCTCATATCCGCACCTTGCTTTTAACTTTGTTCTACCGGCACTTTAAACCGCTGGTGGAAAACGGCAATCTTTATATCGCCCAGCCGCCACTTTATCAGATAAGAAAAGGCAAGGAATCCCATTGGATTTACAGCGATGAAGAAAAAGACAAATTAGTTAAAAAGATGGGCGGCGGCGAAATAGAAGAAGCGGAAGAAGAGGCGGAGGAAGGGATGAGCGCGGCCGAGGAAACGGCGGCGGAAGAAGCCGAAGTGAAAAAAACAGCGGATAAAATCCATATTCAGCGCTACAAAGGTTTGGGTGAAATGAACCCGGATCAGCTTTGGGAAACAACCATGAATCCGGATAATAGAATCCTGCTGCAGGTATCGGTTGAGGACGCGGCCCGGGCGGACGAGACTTTTGATATATTAATGGGCTCCGACGTGGTTCCCCGCCGCAAATTTATCCAGACCCAGGCGAAAAACGTGCAAAATTTAGATATATAAACAACTCCGCGAATTATTTGCCCATAAGATTGTTTTATTATTTGACATTTTTTTAATTATGCCGTAGAATATAAACAAGATAAAACCGCCTTCCAGGGGCTGTTTTTAAATTCAAAAAATTTGTACGAATTTAAACCGGTATCAAACTGTACGATAGCTTTCGAATTAAAGGATTGCAAACTGTCTATCTGCGTACTAATTTACTTCTATATGATTGCAAAAACAATAAATTACATCAAAGAGTCGATTGAAGAAATAAAAAAAGTTACTTGGCCGACAAAAAAAGAAACGAAGCAATATACTCTTCTGGTTATCGCCATCAGTATCGCCGTGGCCATTTATTTAGGCGCGCTTGATTATATTTTTAACTTAATACTGGAGTTATTAATTGAATAATATGTCTAAACAAACAGCCAATTTAGGGAAAAGATGGTATGCTATCCATACCTATAGCGGCTACGAAGAAAACGTGGTGCACAATTTAAAGCAAAGGGTTGAATCCATGGATATGGAGGACAAAATTTTTGACATTATTATCCCTAAAGAAAAAAAAATAAAAATAAAAAATGGAAAGCGCCAGGTAGTGGAGGATAAAATATTCCCGGGATATGTTTTAGTTAATATGCTTGTGACCGACGACTCCTGGTACGTGGTGCGCAACACGCCGAATGTAACCGGCTTTATCGGCACGGGAACAATTCCCACGCCGATTTCGGAAAAAGAAATAAAAGAACTGCAAAAAAGAATGGGCGTGGAAGAGCCTAAATTCATTATTGATGTTACCAAAGGAGCGGCGGTCAGAATTACCGACGGACCCTTTAAAAATATGGAGGGAAAAGTTGTTGATATCGACAGCGAAAAAGGAAAAGTTAAAGTGCTGATATCCATGTTCGGCCGGGAAACTCCGGTTAATTTAGACTTTTTACAGATAAAGAAGATTTAATTCAAGTTAAATTGTACGGATTTATACGAACGTCAAACCTTTAATTCGAATGACATATACGAACTTAAACCGACCCGGATGGATGCGAATACTTCAAATTTAATATTAATATTATTACAAATATTTGAAGCATTCGCATCCATCTGAGTCCGATTAGATAGGTATAAAGCATTCGAATTAAAGGATCGCGAATAGTTTAGATACGTACAAATCAATTTCTATATGAAAGAAATTTTAACAAAAATAAAACTGCAAATACGGGGAGGCCAGGCGAATCCCGCCCCGCCAGTCGGTCCGGCGCTGGGTCAGGCCGGCTTGAATATCCAGGAATTCTGCGCTAAATTTAATGACACCTCCAAAAGCAAAATGGGCGAACTTGTCCCGGTGGAAATAACGGTTTATAAAGACCGCACCTACAATTTTATCATGAAGGAGTCGCCGGCTTCGGAATTGATAAAACAAGCCGCTAAAATAAAAAAGGGCTCGGGCAAACCTCTTTCGGAAAAAGTCGGCAGTTTGACAAAAGCGCAGCTCAAGGAAATCGCGGGAAAAAAAATGGCGGATTTAAACGCCAACACTATTGAAGCGGCCATGAAGATTATTGCCGGCACGGCCAGGCAGATGGGAGTGGAAATCAAATAAATAACCAATGCGAACCTACTAATTAACATGCGAACCTACGAACTTGCAAATGAAAAATAATTCGCAAGTTCGCAGGTTCGCAGGAACAAATAATTTAAAATACTAAAAGTGGGAGATTAACTAAAATATTGCTAATCGCTACCACCACAATCATTATGAGCAAACGCATGAATGAGTTAAAAAAGCTCGTTGATAAAACAAAGCTTTATCCAATTGAAGAAGCTGTTAAGTTAGTTAAACAGACTTCTAAAACTAAATTTGACGCGAACGTGGAACTGCACGCCCGGCTGGGCATTGACCCGAAAAAAGGAGAACAGCAGGTCCGCGCGTCAATTACCCTGCCGAAAGGCGCGGGAAAGAAAAAAATAATCGCCGCCTTTGTCGGACCTAACGACGAAAAAAAGGCAAAAGAAGCCGGAGCTGACATCTTCGGCGGAGAAGAACTGATTAAAAAAATAATTACCACCAAAAAAACTGATTTTGACATCGCGGTGGCGACGCCCGAGATGATGAAAACGCTTGCCCCAGCCGCGAAAATTTTAGGCCCGCGCGGCCTGATGCCTTCGCCGAAAAACAACACGGTAACGCCGAATATCAAAGCCGCGATTGAAGAGATTAAAAAAGGAAAAAATGATTTTAAAAATGACGCTGGTGGAAATGTTCACTTGGTAATCGGCAAAATATCCTTTGATGACAAGGATTTAGCCGCCAACCTCCAGGCGGCCATTGAGGCTATAAAGAAAGCCAAACCGGCATCCTCCAAAGGAACTTACTTGCTGGGTGTCAGCATCTGCTCCGGTATGGGACCGGGAATAAAAGTGCAATTATAATTTATAAGCTACAAGTCATAAAATATGGGGTTAAAAACCTCATATTTTTATTTTTTGCTTTTTTGGTTTTAATTTGTTAAGATATTGAGACCAAAAAGAGCGCTATCTTATCCACACTGTTAGCTAGCTTCGCAATTAATAGTGCAAGCGCCGTGCTGTTTAATCACACGGAATAATGGACAATCAAGGAGATTTATTTATACTCTTTATTTTTTTACTCTAAAATTTATGGAAAACGAACAAAAGTATCATCGCCCTTCCTGGGACGAATATTTTATGGATATCACAAAAATCATCGGCGAACGAGGAACTTGCGACCGTTGCCGAGGCGGCTGCGTTATAACAAAGGATAAAAGAATTGTTGCTACCGGCTATATCGGCTCTCCCATCGGAACGCCGCACTGTGATGATGTCGGCCATGAAATGCATACCGTTACCCAGGAAAACGGCCAGCAGTCCCGCCATTGCATCCGCACCACTCATGCCGAACAAAACGCGATTTGCCAAGCCGCCCGAGTAGGAGTTTCTGTTGAAAACGGCACCCTTTATACTAAAATGACTCCGTGTTATGTCTGCGGTAAAATGATAGTTAACGCCGGCATTAAGCGAGTTGTATGTGAGCAAGACTACCATGGCGGAGCGCGCTCAAAAGAAATATTCAAAGAAGCCGGAATTGAATTTATACTCCTTAATGAAATAATGACGACTTACGCCGACATGACTCCCGAAAAAAAAACACTGCCAACTCCGACACAGCCCGAAACTGTCCAAAGCGAAAAAATTAATTCCGTTAGTTTTATTAATGAACAGCCGGCTGAATTAAAGAAAGACGATGAAGAACCGAGCCAGTTTATTTTTGAAAATATCCCGATGAATTAACGGTTAAAATTTTAACACAATAAAGTATTATTTGCATATTCGTACGTGATTAGTAATCAGCAGGTGATTAATCTTATAATTATATGGCAAACATCTTTCTTTATGATGAGTTCAGCCCGGAAGATACGGCGATGATGCAGGCGCTCTATTCACGCAGCCCGCAAAGTGTGGTTGAGCACGTTGAAAAAGTAAAGCAGAGCGGCTCAAAAAAATTCATGGAACGCTTTTATGTCGGCTATGGGCACCAAAGCATCGCGGACTGCGGCAGCACTACTCTATTTATCGAACAGATCAGCATTCTGGCGGATAAGGCGATTCAGGACTGGCCATTATACTCCGGGCAGGAAACTTCCACTCGCTATGTTGATATGTCCAAACAGCCGATTATTGACCCGATTAACACTTCGGAATCAAGGGCTATCCTAAGCGCCTGGATGAAATTTTATTTAAACAGCCAGCCAAAGGTGGAGGAATATATCAAACAAAAATATCCGCGGCAGGAAGGGGAAAAAGAATCTGTCTACGACAAAGCGGTTAAGGCGCGCGCCTTTGACAGCTTGCGCGGATTCCTGCCGGCCGGAATCACCACTCAATTAAGCTGGCACACCAATTTAAGGCAAGCCTGGGATAAGCTTTCCCTGCTGCGCCACCATCCCTTGCCGGAAGTCAGGATTATTGCCGAAAAAATTTACAAATTGCTCAAAGGGAAATACCCTTCTAGCTTCAGCCATATTTTAGACGAGCGGCAAGAGGAATACCGCTGCCGAATTAATAATGAATATAACTACTACCGCCCCAGCTACATGCCCGCCTCTTTTTTCTATTCCACTTCAATCACGGCTGAACAGTTAGAACCTTACCAATCGCTCTTCCGGTCCCGTCCGGAAAAAACCGGATTGCCGCACTTTCTAGCGGAACTGGGAGTGATAACTTTTAATTTTCTGATGGACTATGGTTCATTCCGCGATATTCAAAGGCACCGCAACGGCATCTGCCGCATGCCGCTTTTAACCACTGATTTCGGCTTTAACTCATGGTATTTAGAGCAATTGCCATACGAGCTACAGCCGGAGGCGGAACAGTTAATATCCAGCCAAAAGCAAGCTATTGCCCAGCTTAACGCCGCTCTGGAGATAAAACAGTACTATATCGCCCTGGGATTCAATGTCGCCTGCCGCAATACCTACAGCCTGCCGGCGGCGGTTTATGTGGCGGAACTGCGTTCCGGAAAAGGAGTCCACCCGACCCTGCGCAAAATTGCCCATCAGATGCATTATGCTATAATGGAAATATACCCGGAGATGAAAATGCTGACCGATTTGGACCCGGATGAATGGGACGTTAGAAGAGGGTTGGCGGATATTACGCAAAAGAATTAAATTTGTCATCCCGAGTCCCTCGGCTACGCTCGGGATAAACTGAGCCGAGGGATATGTAAATTATATTTCTCAGTCGCTTCACTCCTTCGAAATGACAAAATAATATATGAATAATAAAATTATATTAGGGCTGGTTGGCGAGATAGCCAGCGGCAAAGACACCTTAGTTGACTATCTGAAAAAAAAGCATCAAGCTACCACCCATAAATTTTCCGCTTCCCTGCGCGATATTTTAGAAAGAATATACCTTGATATCAGCCGGGAAAATATGCAAAAGCTTTCGCAAATTTTACGGGAAAACTTCAGCCAAAACCTTTTGTCAAAAGTGATTGCTGAAGACGTAAAAAAAGACAGTAATAAAATTATTGTTATCAATGGGGTGCGCCGGCTGACCGACATTGAGTATTTAAAACAGTTGCCTGAATTTGCACTGGTTTATGTAACGGCTGATCTGGAAAAACGCTATGCCAGAATAGCCGGGCGCAATGAAAACAAGGATGACCGAAATAAAACTTTGGAGCAATTCAAGCTGGACAACGAAGCGGAGGCGGAACAGCAAATTCCGGAAGTGGCTAAAATAGCTAAATATAAAATAGATAATGATGGAACTTTTGCAGAACTGTACGGGCAGATTGATACTATAATAAAATCACTACAAATTACAAATTAAATACAAATATACAAATTTGTATATTTGTAAAAAATTTGTAATTTGTAGTATAAAGGAGGTATCGCATACCTTTTTTATTATGCAAAAAACTAGAGGCAAATTTATAGTTATCGACGGCACTGACGGGTCCGGCAAAGCTACCCAAACCCAGCTGCTGGTTGAACGGCTGTCTGCCGCCGGCTATGGCGTGGTAATGGCTGATTTTCCCCAATACGGCAAAAGGTCGGCCGGTTTAGTTGAACAATACCTGAACGGCACCTACGGCAATGCCGAGGAGGTCGGGCCCTACCGGGCATCAATTTTTTATGCAGTTGACCGCTATGACGCCAGTTTTCAAATCCGCCGCTGGCTGATCGAGGGAAAAATAGTAATTTCCAACCGCTATGTTACCGCCAATATGGCTCACCAGGGCGGAAAAATAAAAGACCGGCAAAAGCGGCGGGAGTATTTTAAATGGCTCTTCCAGCTTGAATACGGCCTGTTTAATATTCCCCGCCCTGATTTAAATATTATCCTGCATGTTGACGCGGCCATCGCCCAAAAATTAGTTGACAAGAAAGGCATCCGCAGCTATCTCAAAGGGGAAAAAAGGGATATCCACGAAGCCGACATCAACCACCTGCGCGAAGCGGAAAAAGTATATCTGGAAATAGCCAGGTCGTTTTCTGATTGTGAACTGGTTGAATGCACCGCCGCCGGCCGGATTATGCCGCGCCAAAAAATTAACGACCTTATCTGGGAAAGCCTCCGGCCGAAACTGAATCTGGCAGTGAAAAAATCTGTTAAAACAGAATATGCTGAGGAAGAGGAAAATATAGAAAATAGCTTGATAGGCTATCAAAGAGAAGATATTGCTGGTTCTAAACAATCTAATGTTCACCTTTTCAAAACCGAACCAAACACTGCCTTGGAAGCAATCTTAGCTACAACCTTGGGAGTAAAGGTGATTGTTGATAAACAAAGAGATATTTATTTTATAGGAAATGTAAAGTTTCATGTTGATGAAGTTCAAGGGCTCGGTTCTTTTGTTGAAGTTGAAGCTATAGATTTAGAGGGCAATATTGGAAGAGAAAAGTTGCAACAACAATGCGATAAATATAAAGCAATGTTAGGAATTAGAGATGAAGATTTATTAGCAAAGTCATATAGCGATTTGTTATTAGAAGTTAATCATTGAGGAAAACGTCAGGAAGTTAATCCTTAGGATTAGCTAAATCCAGCAATAATAAAGTTTATAAGAAATACAATTTATATAGATTTATGAAGAAAAAAGAAAATAAAAAAGTTAGAGGAAAAAAGAAGAATTATGCTTTGTTTTTTATTATGGTTATACTATTAGTATTATTAGCAATATTTGTCTTATTGTTTTCTAAGAAAGGAGATGAAGAAAACAGCGTTAATGCTAAAAATTCTGAAATAAAAGCAGTTGAGATATCTTCTTTAGATCTAGCTGAAAATAAAGAAAAATATGAAGGGAAAGAGGTTAAAATTATGAATATCCTTGTTCCTGATCCCCTTTTTGCACTTGTCGAAAAGCCTGATGGAAATGATGAAAAGCTATTTATTCAGCCACAAAAATCTGTTTATTGCTTGTATTTCAATTTAACTGGTAAATTACAGAAAGATGCCAGTGGAAAGAGAGACTGGAAATTTTTAGTTGATGAATTTGAATGTGTAAGCAAAACT
>PFAR01000008.1 GCA_002773655.1 Candidatus Falkowbacteria bacterium CG10_big_fil_rev_8_21_14_0_10_43_10
ATATGACTTCCGAGGGCGATTCGGAGAAAACCAATAAAGCCAAGGAGATTTTAAAGAACGCCGCTATCGGCCTTCTAATAATTTTATCCGCTTTCGCGATCGTTAATTTTATTTTGCGCGCTCTTTGGGGCGGCGGAGGAGGATTGGGCCGGGGCGGAGAGCCGACAGAGGATTGGAACGGAGTGGTGGCTTTGGGCGACGGAATTTTAGAAAGCCATTATCCGGAGCGGGATCAGACTGACGTCCCGATTAATACCATGATTTTTATTACTTTTAAAGAGGAAATTCAGCCGGGAACAATCTGCAATGATGCAACCGCCGATGGCGGCAATGGAAACGGACAGTGCGATAACGAAATTTTGATTTCCAAAAATATCCATATTTATCCGACTGACGCGGAGGGCAGCGACGCGCAGGATACGAACGCTTTGCGCCGGGCGGATGGACGGGTGCTAGTAAAATCCAATGACAACAAAACTTTTATTTTTCAGCCGCTGGATTTTTTGGGCACGCAGGGCGCGCCGGCTTGGTTCGCGGTTAAATTAATGGGCGATGGCGAGGGCGGAACGATCAAAAAGGTTGCCGGCGACAAGCCGGTTGAGTTCAGCAGTTTTGGTGATGATTATTATAAATGGAAATTTCAGACTAACGGCAAGCTGGATTTAACCCCGCCGCAGGTTTCTTCCGTTTTTCCTCCCGCGGATAATGACGCGGATATAATAAGCGCGGGCGGAGACGCGGCCGCGGCTACGGGAAGCATAACCGTAAACGCAGTGCCGAGAGTTTATCAGGCGGCCAGCAAGGGGAACGCAGCTCCCGGAACCGGCGCGGAAAATGCCGCTGTTTTAGGGGAATACAGCTGTGACTGGGCGGGAGAAATTGAAGTGTCTATTAATGGCGGCGCGGCCATTGTCGGCGGTCCGACAGGCGCGACAGGGTTAATAACCGGTGACAGCGTAGCAGACCAGACAGCGACCCTAGGTTGCGGTTTAACTTTACAGCCGGCTGACGGAAGTTTTGCGGAGGGAAATTTCTGGACAATCGCGGTTAAGCCGGAGATTCAGGCGGATACTTTAACTATCGGCGATAAACAGTTTGTTTTTGTGGATGGGACAGCGGGAAATGGCGAGATAAACAGGGGCGTAAACACTACTTCCGCGGCTACAAATATAAAAGAAGCTATAAAAAAAGCTGGATCATTGGCGCCGGATTGCAAAGATAGCGGAGGATTTAGTTGTTCTGTTTCTATTATTTCTTTAACAGCTAAAACAGCCGGGCTTAGCGGCAATAACATCAGAGTGGAGTCTAATAATGCCGGAATTTTCACTATTACCACGATGCACGGCGGCGCGCCGGCGACGGAAAGAGTGCGGACCGCCGGCCTGCCGGACCAGCCGAGGAACGCGGTTATCCAGATTAATTTTAATGAAGCGGTCAATCCGATTTACGTTAATGGCACGGCGGAACAGGTAAAGGATTATGTAAAAGTGCAGAATAGGAGAGGATTGAAAGATGAAGTATGTGATAGCGACTCTGACTGTTTTGGAATTTGCGAACCAGGCAACCCTAACTATAAATGCGGTGCAGGAGGCGTTGCCGGATCAAACTGTACGGACAATAGCGACTGCCTTTCTTATAACTGCCAAAGCAATAAATGTGTCGGCGAATTCATCAGCGGCAGTTTTACCATCAGCAATATCTATAAAACAGTGGAATTTACCACTGATAACCAGTGCGGAGTAAATGCCTGCGGAGAAGCTGTTTACTGCCTACCGCCGTTATCCGACATAAAAGTTTCTCTTAAGGCGGCCAGTTTAATCCGGTGCGAAAATAATGACGAATGCCTGCCGTCGGCGGGAATTTTAGGGGATTATAACAGCTGTTCCGGCTCTGCCGGCAGTTCGGGATTCTGCCAGAAAACAGGCGGCGACAGCGCGGTAGTAAATTATCCGCAGGCGGATTTAACGGTTGCCATCGGCGAATTGGGCGTTATGGACGCGGCCAATAATTCGCTTGACGGCAATAAAAACGGGAATGCCGAAGGGCCGCAGGCGCAGAGCGGGAAGCCGGCGTTTAATGAAAATAATAAAACAGCCGGCAACGGAGACGACTATACCTGGTCATTTTGGACTTCTAATATTCTTGATTTAAACAGCCCGATTATTCAGTCGGTAAAGTCCAAAAAGCGGACTGACGGTAGCGCGCTGGATTTAGTAAAAGTTACCGGCAATACGGGCAAGCAGGTTTTGGGAGCCGATAATGAAAAGCCGGTCAGTATTTTATTTAATAAATTAATAATGTCTTCATCTGTTAAGCCGGGACGCAATTATGGCGATGATGATGTTTACGTTGATACTAATCCGCCGGTGCAAAAGGAGTATTTAATAATGATGAATTATTCCGGACGTCCCTTAGGATACTGGTGCAGTAAGGAAGATTCGGAAGACCCGGCGAAACGGGACGGCTACGCGGACTGGACAACCGCGGTTATATCCCACACGCAGTTCCGCGACGACAGCTCTTATGGCTCGTTAGCCGGTTCCGGCATCAAAGATATTTATCAGAACTGTTATAATCCGGCGAAAGACCAGGCGCAGGGCGGAAGCCAGTGCAATGGCGCTTTAAATTCCGGCGATTCCTGCTGCAAGGGCGTAATAATACCGAGTGAAACTGATGGCAACAGCAATAATATATTAGATAAATGCAGGGAGTTTGAGTAACTGCGGGAGTTTAACCAGATTAAGCCTATCGGCAGTTTATATCATCTAAAAAAGCGTCAGTTAAGGGATTCAATCCCTCCCGCGGGAGGAATTGAATCCCTAGACAAGAAAAAGTTGGTAGATATTATCTGTTATTGTTTAAATCCAAACCATTATCATTTGTTGGTTTTACAAAAGACGGAAGGTGGAATACCTAAATTTATGCATAAACTAGGTTTGGGCTATACCTGTTATTTTAACGAGAAATATAAACATTCCGGCTCTTTATTTCAGGGGAAATATAAATTTAAACCCATAAGTTCGACTATAGATTTATTAAAAGTATCAGTCTATATAAACTGCAACGCAAAAATTCATGGAATTGCAAAAGCAGAGAACTGGTCGTGGTCTAGTCATCTAGATTATATTGGGAACAGGAAGGGAACATTGTGTAATAAAGAAGATATATATGAAGAATTTAGAAATATAAAAGAAATAGAAAAACCAAAAGAATATAAAGAATTTTGCAAAGAGTGGATTATGGATATAAAAAAGATTAAGTATTTAAAGAAGTTTGATATAGAATAAAAAAGGCAAGTTTAGGAATCCAATTCCCCTCAGGGGGATTGGATTCCAAGGCAAATGATTAAATAATGAGAAAAGTTTTCAAAAAAGCAATAATATTTTTTTGCATAGCTGCAGCTTTATTGTTGGCAGTCCAGGTTGTTTATGCCCAAACTCCGCTTACCTCCGACTACGCTTTTGGCGGAGACACGGGGCAAAACGCGGAGAGCCTGGCGGCGCAGGCGGGGCTGGGGACGAGCGATCCGCGGGAAGTTATCGCCCGGGTGATTAATATCACTTTGGGATTTTTGGGAATTATCGCGGTCATCATCATCATCTACGCCGGTTTTCTTTGGATGACAGCGGCGGGAAACACGGATCGGATTGATAAAGCCAAAAAGATTATGACCGGCGGGGTCATCGGCCTGATAATTATTTTAGCTTCTTTCGGCATCGCCACTTTTATTTTGCGCGTTTTATTGGGCGCGACCGGCGGCGGGGGAGGTCCGACCTGCAATAATAACAACACGCGAGAGGCGGGAGAACAGTGCGACGGAATTGATAAGTCCGCCTGTACCGGTGGGACTCCATATTGCGTCGCCTGCCGCTGTTCCGCGACTCCGTTCGCCATGCCCCAATATTTCCAGGTTGTAAATATCAAACCGCCGGAAGGCGTGCCGAGCCCGGACAGCATGCCGCGCAATACGCGTATTGCCATTTACTTTAATCTGCCGGTTAATCCCGCATCCGTTACTGATGCTGACATAGGAAATAGCGGAATTAAAATTAAACAAGGTGGAAAAATTTTAATCAGCTCTGATGTAAATTATGAAGTTAAAGGGAGTTTAATTATTTTAACTTCAACCGGTTCCTGTCCGGCTAATTCCTGCGGCGCGGATAAATGCTTTGATCCGGCCGATTACACAGTGGAGGTTAAAGCCGGCAGTGTGGAAACCAGCGCTAATATAGACAGCAAGGGCGTGCAGGGATATACGCCTTCTCCGCCCGGTTTCACTATTATTGACACGATTGACTGTCAAGATCCGGCTATTAATTTAACCTCTGGCACCCAGGTTTGTTTAGATACTGATAATGAAATTAATCCCCATGCTTCCGATGATTCCGCGGTGTCCGACGTGGCCTATAGCGATAATCATGACAGCAGCGCTTTTGTTCCGCCCAATCCTAACTCCAGCGATCCTTACGGCGCGGTTTGGCATCCCAGCGAGAGTTTAGGTTATTTGGCGCAGACGCCTTATACTATTACCGGGTTAGTTAATGATGTCGTCGGCAATATTAACAGCAGCGGCATTACTAAAACTTTGCGCGCGGCGCACTGCTGCAATACGGCGCAAGACGAAGATGAAATAGGGACCGACTGCGGCGGGGCGGATTGCGCGGCCTGCGTTAATACCGCCTGCGGGCTGGAAACGAATCCGGGGCAGTGCAGTAATAATATTTGCGCCTCTGATTTTTGTTCTGCCGCCGGATCTGCGCCAGCAGATTGTGAAGCGGCCGGATATCCGGCAGGAACAACTAATTGCTGCCTTTGCAAAAACGCGCCGGTAATTGATTGGATTACGCCCGCCGGAGGTTTCTGCGATGGAAAACAAGACAGATTTTGTTTAGATGACTCTGATTGTGATGATCAGACCCCAAAAACTTGCAATATTGCTACTCCCAATGGCGCGGCCGGAAATTTAATTACTATCGGCGGGCGCTGGTTCGGCGCGCCGCAATTAAATGATCCCAATAAACCAACCTCTGGCATTAATCCTAATTCAATCGGTAAAGTTTACTTCGGTTGCGGCGGTTCAGCCGATCCTCGCTGTGTTGAAATTGGCGGGCAATGGATGGTAGAGGCGGAAATGGCCAGCGCCGCCAATTCGCAATGCGATGACACTTGGACTGATGAAAGAATTATCGTGGCAGTGCCGGAGGCGGCGGTAAACGGGCCGATTAAAGTCGTTAATGGTTCGGCTTACGGCGGTTTTTCCGATATGAGCAATGACGGCCGCGGGACCTATAATCAGGAGTTTTTAATAAACAACATTGGCCGGCCGGGAATTTGCGCGATTAATCCGCCTAAGGGACAGTACGAAAGCTTAGTAACTTTGCAAGGAATAAAATTTGGCGCTAACCGGGGAGCTGGCGATAATATTTTATTCGGCGGAACAATCAGTCCGAGCATTGCCACCTGGAATAATAAAACTATCTCCGGAATCGCCGTGCCGAATATTGCTCCGGGCAAAACTACGGTTGCGGCGGCTAATAACGGAATTTTGAGCAATGTAATAGATTTTGAAGCAGAGCGCAGCGACCGGGCGCCTTTTATAACTAAGATTGAGCCGGCCGTCGGGCATCCGGGAGATTATGTTACTATCTACGGCGGAAATTTTGGCGCGGCAAAACTCCCCAGCACCCATGTTTATTTCGGCAACAATACTAATGAAGCAAATTATAATTTTCCCGCCGAGTGTTCGGCCAGCGTCTGGCAGGACACGCAGATTGTCGTTAAAGTGCCGGAGATTGCCGACAATGATTATAAGATAAATATCAAAGTTGACGCTGCCGGCGCTGTTTTAGAAGTTGATGATACTGCCCGGCCTGCCTTTAGGGCAAGGAATTATTGTGAAAATAATATAAGCGTTAAGTGCGAATTTGACGAGTATGACAGTAGCCAGCCCACGAAGGTCGTTTGTAAAAGGACTTGCGGCGCCAACAAACCCGGATGTGTTTCATACGATTACGGCCGGTGCGTTACCGCGGCTGTCCCGGGCTTATGTAAAATAGATCCGGATAACGGCCCGGCAAATACAGAAGTCAATTTTTACGGGGAAAGATTCGGCGATACAACCGGCAGTGTTAATTTTTATAATAACAAAACAGCCGCTATACCGGCGGACACCGCTGCTAAACAATATTGGTTAATAAATGCTGATCCGGATTCAAATGCCGCTGATCTGGCGGCTGCCAATGTGCCGGTTGACGCGCAAAGCGGACCGGTTAAAGTTTTAAATTCCGCCCGTTTTACGAGCAACGGAATGTTATTTTCCGTCGGTTCCTGCTTAAACGATTACCGAATGCCGATTGAAGGATTTTGCGGGGCTAATATTTGCTGTCCGGCCACTACCATGAAAGCCGGCAGTTGTTTGGGAAGTTTTGACCAGTGCGGAGCTATTTTAGGCAGCCAGTACGCGCAGTATTATGTTGAATTCAGCACGGCCTCCAGCGGAGAAATCGCCTGCGACGGCAATATTCTTACTCCCGCCTGCGATGCCAGCGATAATTTATGCCCGGCGGCAACTCCTTGGTGCAACACAGATACCTGCGTCTGCGAAGCGCCGCGGCGGCCGGAGGTAGTTGTAGAGTGTAACCGGCAGGAGAACCAGTGCGCCGAGGAAAATTTGCCCAGCCCGTCGCCCCTAACGGAAAAATGGGATATAGAAAGAAGCAAGCCGCTCGCCTGCACCAACGCTGTTATAACGGCTCGTTTTACGCAGGTGATGGATTTAAATACTTTAACAGCTGCTAATATAAATATTTATTCCTGCTCCGGAAACAGCAGCACTACCTGCCCGAGCATACCGGCGGCCAATTCTCCGGCTATTGCCGGAACCGTGGGCAAAGGATACGCCGATAATAACCATACCTACTTTAGCTTTACTCCCAATTCCGGTCAGTTAGAGCCTGATAAATGGTATGAAGTCGCCTTAAAAGCTAACAGTGGCATTAAAGCAAGCTCAACCCAGCTGGACTTATTAGGCGGCGATGCTTATAGCGGACATAACGAAATTGACGATTATTATATCTGGCATTTTAAGACACGGGACAACAGCAATCCCTGCAATATCGGCTGCGTTACAACCGTGCCTAAGGATTTTATCGCCCGCAGACAGAATCAACAGATAAATTATCAGGCCCTGCCTGATTCCGAAGATAACGCCTGCGTGATGATTAACGCGGCGGATTATAATTGGCGATGGACCAGCGATAAAACAGATCAAGCCACGATTTTTTATAATACTGCTAATCCTTATACTTCCACCTCTACCGCCGCTGCTTTAGAGGAAACAGCGGTAAATAATCCGGTTATTATCAGCGCGCAGGAAACGACCCGCTTAAAAACGGGAACATCCACTCTAAATATCAGTTTTAATTTCAACGTGGAAGAGGTCTGGCCGGTTAGCGGTTGTGAAAACGTTTGCCGGAACGCCGCTGTCGGAGCGCGGTTCAGCAATGCGGTAGCTGGTAATTCTTTATTAACTTCCGGCAGCAGTAATTTTAAACTTTACGAATGCGGGGGGGCACTAACATCTCCTTCGGGCTGTACAGAAGTTTCCGGAGTAACTTTGAGCCCGGCGGTTGTTCCCAATACTCAAGACAGGGAAGTCAGTTTAAATATTACGAAAACCGGAGGAGTTTATCTTTTTGAACCAAAAAAAGTTTATCGGGTTGCATTATTCGGCGGGTACAGTGGAATTAGGAGTGCGGAAGGAAGCCGGATTGATAATGGCAACACAAATAACGGGAATTATGAATGGCAGTTTGCCACCGGCGAAAGCATCTGCCAAATAACCCGCATAGACGTTCAGCCGAACCCGGGCGTAGTTACTTTAGTCGGCGATTATGCCGGCTACAGGGCTATTCCTTACAGCGCGGACCAGTTATGCCTGCAAGACAGGGAACAGCGGCTGACAGATAAAAATTATAACTGGACCTGGGCGCCGCTTGAATCTGCCAATAACCCGGTAGCATTTATTCCGCCGACAGATAAAAGCATAGTTACGCATAATGTTTTTAATTTAGCGGGATATATTGAAACTTACCAATCTGCTGGACAAGAGTCCGAGGCGCGTGGAGAAGGCGATGTAATTACTCACGATAAGTATGGCCAGTCGCAGGTTACTGATGTTACGGCCAAAGTGGAGGCCGGCCAGAGTATCTTTGACCAGACCGCAACTATAGAAGGCAAGGCTGGATTTATCCTCCAGTGCGGTTATACGAACGATAACCAATGCCATACCATATCGGGCACAACTGTTAATGATAAATATGGAGTAGGAGAAAATTCCTGCTGTTATCCGCGGCCGTGGGTAGAATCTTCTTTGCCGGTGGACAATAGTAGCAACGTCTGCCGCAACTCTCTGCTGTCGGTTCAGTTTAACGAAGAAATGGATATTACTAGTTTTAACAGCAATATAATCGTGGCCGCTAAGTACGATGCGGGCGCGGCCTGTCCGGAGGGGACCGAGTATCTTTTAGTCTATAATAACAGCCAGTTTGCCAATAAATTTACTAAAATTGTCCGCACGGTTTATAACGGGTTAACCGAATGGTCAAATAACGCCGTTTTCACTCCTCTGCGCTGGGCGGTTAATAAGCTGGCGGCATTGCCAAAGTTAAGCTGGGTTTTAAAACCCAGCTTAACTCCTATCGCCTGGGCGGAAAATCTAGGCGAGAAATGGTGCGTGGTAAACGGCAGAATCGGCGGCTATAATCAGTTTGAGAATGGTATTAGAAAAGGAGTAGCTACTTTCGCGCCAACCGAACTTTTGCCCAGCAGTTCCGCCGGACGCGAGCATATTATTTTAATCAAGGGCGATGAAGATATAACCGACAGCGACCATCGCGAGAGCGTGCGCAACAGTTACGGCGTGAGTTTGGTTTTGCCGGAAGGGACGGCAGCCGGAACAGTCTGCCGGGGGAATCCTAATGGGACAGCAAATAATGAGGATAATGAATGTATTATAAATACCCAGCCATTTTACGGCCATATTATTAAATTTAAAACCTGGGCCGACCATGGGAAAAATAATAATTACGGCGTCTGCTTGGGCGACCATATTATGATGGAGCCGCCGATGTGGATGTTTAATACTAGAGATAACGATACGCGGGATGATGTTACCGGACCGATGTATGATTCTTTATGGGACAGCGATAAGGAGTTTGCCGCTACGATGATGTCAACTGACGGGCAGGAGTTAACTTCTGTTGCCGGTTATGGCTGGGAGTGGAGCTGGCAGTCTAACGATAATACGATAATTGATCTGCGCGGAGGATCTACCGCTACTGCCAATAATACTGATCCGAGCAAAGATACGGCAATGGTTGATCCGGAAACAGCCACCCGGGCGCGGACATCTATAGACGCTATCGCCACTATTAATGAAAATAGTCTGGTTGGCGCTTCAGCTCCAAAGGGAAACACGGTAGCTGGTACAGCGGAAATCAGGGTATTTTTATGCGATAATCCCTGGCCGCCTTATGTTTCCGGCGAACCTTGGCCGTTTGTAGACCAGAGCGTTCCCTGTCCGGCTGGAGGCAGCGGTTGCTATGACACTAATTTTGAATTTTTTTACTGCCGCGATTCCGGCGTTCAGGGGACGGCTGAAGACTTGCCGGCGATTTCCGACAACGGCGCGATCCGGGGATATTCAGAAGATATCATTAAAGAATTTTTATTTACCCGGGCGGACAGGCCGACCGCGCCGACCGCGCAGTTTTCTGGATTACATGATCGGATACAGGTTAACTCCACCAGTGCTGATTTAAAATACCGCCTATATTACGGAACATCCCCGGGAAATTATTCAGAGACTAGAAATATGAGCAGCGGTAACGGCGGTACCATAGAGTTTTTATTAGACACTTTGGATTTAGTGGATGGAGCGACTTATTATTTCGCAGCGAAAGCTATAAACAGCGACGGCGCGGAAAGCGATTTTTCCAATGAAGTAAATCATGAAGTTGCTCCGGTTTTAAACCCGCCAACCAGCCTGCGCGCTAATTTATTTTCCGGCGCTAAGTCCATTGTTTTAAAATGGAATAAGAGCGTGAAAAGAAATAATAGCACAAATAAGGACGAGGTTGATCCGGAAGTGAGCGGTTATAAAATTTATATGGAGTCAGTAGCACAAGGAGGCACTTTTGATGGAATAGTCAATCAAGAGCAAAGGGACGCAGGCGATGTTGATATTTATAACTGGACAGTCAGCGATATAAACCGCGCTTATTATTTTAAAGTGGCGGCAATGCGCGACGGCGAAGAAGCAAAGAGCGATTATATCAGGATTGATTTTAATACGATTGGCTGGTGGGAGATAAAAAATGGGGGAGGTTCAGGAATGACGATTGCTGATAAAAGCCATTTTGCAATAACTGGTTCCGTGAGTGATCCGGCTGGCTGGGACGTTAACGCTGAAGTATTTAATTTTAATGGCGCAAGGTATATGTCCATCCCTCAAAGCGGAACTGCTACTCATCTGAATTTGCATAATTCCGGCGGGTTTACGGAGAGCGTCTGGATAAACCCGGATTTGACGCAAATAGTTGATAGTAATTCTTACGCGATTATGGGTTTTCAAGAAGACAAACCAGGAGCGCAAAATCGCTATCCCAGTTTATATATAATGAATAAAAATGAAATACACGCGGGTTTCGGCACCGGCGTGAAGTGGTGTTATTTCACCACCGATTCCAACTTGATAACTAATGATGATTATTGGTATTTTATAGCAGTTGTTTATGATAAACAGGAATATAAGCTTTATGTTAATGGCGAGCTGAAAGGCAGTTTTATTCCGCATGACACGGGGGCGCCGGCCATTGATTGTGTCAATGAAATTCCCAAGTCCGTCAGCCGGTTTGATATCGGGAAGGTGGATGCGTCTTATTTTTCTGGCAATATCGCGGACGTGAAAATTTATAACCACATCCGGACGGCCGAACAAATCGCCGATGATTATAACAACAGCCGTTCGCGGTATGTAAATATCAGCCTAAGCAGTTTCAGCGTCAGCGATGCCGGCCTCGGCAAGGTAAGAGTTGAGTGGAGTATTACCGGGGCGGATAAGGGGCAGATTGAGAGCATTGATGTTTTGCGCCAGAAAGATATTGAGGCGTTCGCGGTTATTAGCAGCAGCTTGCCTAATTATTATTTTTACCATATTGATGGCGGCATATCCGCGAATGGGACCTATGAATATAAAGTGCAAGTGAATTTATACAACGGGCAAAGCAAAGCTTTAAATATTCCGGCCGGAATAAAAAATAAAGCAACAGCCAGCGGTTGCGGCGGCGCACCTGGAATGTGTACAATAGCTGTTCCGTAAACAGTTGTGTTTATGTTATTATTATAGCAGTGGATGTCCAAGAGAATAATCATCAACGACCAATATTATTATCATATTTACAATCGCGGCGTGGACAAG
>PFAR01000028.1:0-5960 GCA_002773655.1 Candidatus Falkowbacteria bacterium CG10_big_fil_rev_8_21_14_0_10_43_10
GAACTATTTTTGTTTTTTTTCTCCTTGTGTTATAATATATATAATTATAGCATAAGTCAATACTTTTAAACATTTAAAATTAAGATTTTATTTTATTTAAATTATGGCGGAAATAAAGCCTCCAATTGACTCAATTGATGAAGTTATTAGCTGGGCAGTGCCGGAGTATGACAAGCGCGAGCGGAGCAAGAGATGGTATATTATATCCTCAATCGCCGCTTTAAGTATTCTAGTTTATTCCGTTTGGACGGGGAATTTTTTATTTGTCGTCATTATAGTTTTATCCGCCTTAGTGATTATAACTAATGATTTTCGCCAGCCGGATATAATTAATTTTTCCATCGGCGATGAAGGATTAATCCTCGGCAAGAAGTTCATTGATTATAGCGAATTGAAAAATTTTTCCATTATTTACAAGCCGCGGCAGGATGTGAAGCAGCTTTATTTTGAATTTAATAATATTTTCCGCCCCCAGCTGTCAATTTATCTGGGAAATATTAATCCCTTGAAAATTCGGGACATTCTGCTAAACTACCTGCAGGAAGATTTAGAGCGGGAAAACGAGCCGCTCTCCGAACAGCTGGGGAAACTATTTAAAATTTGATAAAACAAACAGCGTACAGCCAAAACAGGGTGTCAGCCCTGTTTTTCAATTCAGCACCCGTCGTTCAACGGATAGGACGCAAGCTTGCGGAGCTTGCAATAGAGGTTCGATTCCTCTCGGGTGCACAAAACTAAGTGACTAATCAATTAGGTAACTAAATAACTATCTTAATATGTCTAAAAAAAGAATCTGCCTCTTGTTCGGCGGCAAAAGCGGGGAGCACGAAGTTTCCCTGCAGTCAGCCAAGTCAATTTATGAAGCCCTTGATAAGGAAAAGTACGAAGTGTTGTTGGTGGGAATCGATAAGCAGGGAAAGTGGCGGCTGGGAAACAGCGCCAATTATCTGCTTAATGCCGATAGCGGCGATTACACCCAGACAAAATTAAACACAGAAGCGATGCAGGCGATTGTGCCGGTTTCCGATAATAATACAACTAGCTTAATATCGCAAAGCAACGGCCGGGAAATGGGCAAGGTAGATATAGTCTTGCCGGCAGTGCACGGCCCCTATGGAGAGGACGGAAAATTGCAGGGCATGCTGGATATGTTGGGCGTGCCGTATGTTTTCTCCGGCACTTTAGCCAGCGCGCTAGCCATGAACAAAGCTAAAACCAAATTGATTGCCAAAAGCATTGGCTTAACAGTGGCCGAAGATATTGTTTTAGAAAAAGACAACGAATATAATATTAATAACATTATCAATAAACTTTCACTGCCAATCGTAGTGAAGCCCAATGAGCTTGGCTCTTCCGTCGGCACTACTATTGTCAATTCGGCCCAAGAGCTCAAAGCCGGCATTAAAGAAGGATTTAAATACGACCATACCTTAATTTTAGAGCAATTTATTAAAGGCCGGGAATTGACTGTTCCGATAATGGGCAATAATTCGCCTAAAGCTTTACCGGTTATAGAAATTATCCCTAAGGTTTCCGGCTGGTTTGATTATCGGGCAAAATATGCCGTTGGCGGCAGTGATGAAATTTGTCCGGCTGATATTCCGGGAGATATAAAGAGTAAAATTCAAGAGATGTCAGTTAAAATATTTAAAGCAGTAGGCTGCGCGGACTTGGCCAGAGCGGATTTTATTTGGAGCAAAGAAAACGGCGAGTTATATTTTTTAGAAATCAATACTATTCCCGGATTGACAAAAAATAGCCTGACACCTAAAGCGGCCAAGGTGGCGGGAATGAGTTTTAGCGAATTTTTAGATAAATTAATTAAACTAGCTGAAAAAAGATATAATAAAAAACTATGAACTCTCTATCTTGGGTGGAAATAAACACTCAAGCCATAAAATATAATATCGGGCAGTTTAGAAAGTTGTTGCCAAAAAATTATAAAATAGCAGGAGTGATAAAAAGCAACGCCTACGGCCATGGGATGATCCCGATGGCTGAATTTTTATATAAGGAAAAATTGGTTGAATACCTGGCGGTGGCCAATGATTTAGAGGCATTGGAACTGCGTGCCCGCGGCGTAAAATTGCCGATTATAGTTTTAAGTTATTGGGATGAAAAAAATTTTCCGGAATTGATAAATAATAATATTGAAATCGCTGTTTATAATTTAGAACAGATTAAATCATTGCGTAGAGACGCCCCGGTGGGGCGTCTGAAAATCCACCTGAAAATTGATACCGGTATGAACCGGCTAGGTGTCAAACCAGAAGAGGTTGATGATTTTATAAATAAAATAAAAAATACCCCCTATATTAAATTGCAGGGCCTTTTTTCTCATTTCCCCGTTGCCGATGAAGACATAAAATTCACCGGCCGGCAGTTTTTGCAATTTAAAGACATTGTTGCTAAGATAAAGCGGCGCACTGCCGTTCCTTTCGTTCACATTGCCAATTCCGCGGGCGCTTTTTTTATGGACGAAACCTGCAATTTGTTGCGTTTAGGCATAGCGATGTATGGACTGCAACCCGCCTTCGCCAAGCCTTCGGCTCAAAATCCGCAATTTAAGCTTCAGCCGGCGTTAAGCTGGAAAACAAAAGTCATTCAAGTAAAAAATATAAAAGCCGGTGAAAGATTAAGCTATGGGTTAACGTATAAATTTAAGAAGGACGCAAAGATTGCCGTGCTGCCGATAGGCTATGGGGACGGTTATGACAGAGGGTTATCAAATTGCGGTGAGGTATTGATAAGAGGCAAGCGCTGTCCGGTGCGCGGGCGGGTCTGCATGAATTTAACCATGGTTGAAGTTAATGAAAGCGTGCGGGAAGGCGATGAAGCCGTTTTAATCGGCAGGCAGGGAAGCGAAGAAATCACTGCGGACGAATTAGCAGGGAAGATTGGTACAATTAATTATGAAATTGTGACCAGAATAAATTCGGAACTAGAAAAAATTTTAAAATTTTAATTATATTAGGCGCGTACAAAGGATTTGTATTCACCCCGGTGAAATTGCCATGCAGTATTTCACGGGGTTAATGGTTCGCTAGCGCGTTTAAATATGTAAAGCATTCCTTGAGCTATGGATCAAAAAGACGAAATAAAATCGAGGCTGGATTTAGTGGAAGTAATCAGGGAATATATCCAGCTCAAGCCGGTGGGGGTTAATTTTCAGGCCAGGTGTCCGTTTCATCGGGAAAAAACCCCTTCTTTTATTGTATCGCCGGAGAGGCAAATCTGGCGCTGCTTCGGCTGCAATAAGGGCGGGGATGTTTTCAGTTTTGTAATGGAGATGGAAGGTTTAAGCTTCGTGGAAGCGCTGCGGTTGCTCGCGCCCAAGGCCGGAGTGACTTTACAGTGGCAGAATCAAAAGGAAACCAGCCGGCGCAACCGCTTGCTGGATGTTATGGATTTAGCGGTCCGATATTATCATCAGCTGCTGATTGAATCGCCAGACGCCAAACCGGCGCTGGAGTATTTAAAAGGGCGGGGGTTGGAAGATAAAACCATAGAAAATTGGCAGATCGGCTACAGCCGCGACAGCTGGGATGACGCCTTTAATTTTTTTCAAGGCAGGGGATTCAGCGAACAGGAAATATTTTTAGCCGGCTTGACCGTAAAAAAAGATCCCCGCAATACTGCGGGACAGGCAGGATTTTATAATCGCTTCCGCGGGCGGATAATGTTTCCCGTCAATGATGTTAACGGCAATTCAGTTGCCTTCTCCGCCCGCATCAGCCCCGAACGCGAAGCAGTGGAAAAAATGGGCAAGTATATAAATTCACCTCAGACGCAGATTTATGACAAAAGCAGGATACTGTTCGGACTTGATAAAGCCAAGCAGTTTATCCGCGAGCAGGGGAATGTGATTGTCGTTGAAGGGCAGATGGATGTTATTTCTTCTCATCAGGCGGGCGTTAATAATGTCGTGGCCAGTTCCGGCACGGCCCTATCGGCGGACCAGATTAAGCTGATAAAGCGCTATACTAATAATATTTTATTTTCTTTTGACGTTGATGCCGCGGGAATATCCGCCGCCAATAGGCAAATAGAGGAAGGAACGGCGCAAAAATTAGTCAGGGAAGAGCAGCTGACCGACGGGGAGGATAATTTAGGAAAAATGCGCAAATATATTTATCCGGCCTTAAGCCATGATACAAATATCAAAGTGATACAAGTGCCGGGGGGCAAGGATCCGGACGAATGCATCAGAAACAATCCCGATGACTGGCAACAGGCTATTAAAAATGCAGTCAGCGTAATGGATTATTATTTTAATAAAACGCTGTCCGGGCTGGATTTGTCCGATATCGCCCGCAAGAAAGAAGCGGCCGCCAAAATATTAAATATTATTGTTAATATTAATAATGTTATTGAACAGGATGCCTGGTTAAGAAAACTGTCGGGGGATTTGGAGGTCAGCGAGCAGGTTCTGCGGGAAGCGATCGCCGCCGGCCGGAAAGCAAAGCAGGCAAAAAGCGTTAATTCCGAAAGCCGCCCCGGCGCTGTTAATCCGCTGCCGCCCGGAACCGGTTACGCGGAAATTTTTTCCGAATCCCTGCTGGCTTTGGTAATGAAATTTCCCCAGCACCTCGGTTATGTCATCAGGCAGATAAAGCCGGAAATGCTGGCTAAGGGATATCACCGCGAGTTTTACAAGAAGCTGGTTATCTATTATAATATAATAAGCAATGCTCACGCGTTTGATTATGGGCATTTTAGAGTATGGCTGGAAAATAATATTGAAGATGAGCAGGTCCTTATCAGATTGGAGGAATTAATCAGCAAACTGGCTCTTTTAGGAGATAAGGATTTTTATGAAATAGACAACGACCAGGCCAAGCTGGAAATAGGAAAAATCACTAATCAAATTAAGCGCAAATATTTAAATAAGAAGATGCTGGTTATGGAGCGGCAATTCAGCGAAGCGGAAAAAAGCGGCGGGCCGGAAATAAAAAAATTAATGGAGGAGTTTAAAACGATCGCGGACGAAATAAGGCAGCTTAATTAAAGATGCCGGATTTTTTCCTGCGGCCGCGAGCTGAAGTTTAATTTATGTCTAAGCAGGACAGAAAGATGAACAAAAAGAACGCAAAAAAATTTGATCCGAGAAAGCAGCAGCATTTTGCCGCGCCTAAAAAACCGGCGGCGAAAAGCCGGCCGGCTTTTAAGCCTAAAAAAAACTTTAAAAACGCAGCCTTTGATAATAGAAGAATGCCGGGTAAAAAACCGGCCGAAGGGGCGGGAATCAGAACCGGCCAAACAGTGAAATACAGTACGAGCGGCAGGAAACTCCAGCAGCAGGCGATCAGCAAAGTCCAAGAAATTACCAAGCCGGATGAAGCCAGTTTGATAAACCTTACCGCCAAAGGGCGTTCCCGGGGATTTTTAACGGAAACCGAGCTGCTTTACACCTTTTCCCATCTGGAAGATTACATTTATGATTTTGAAATTTTTTTGGAAGAGCTTAATAAAAATGGAATTCAGATTATTGAAGATTCCGAAAATTTTTTGAGCATTGATTCAGCGGACCAAAGCAAGCAGGAGACAAAGCTTAAGGAAATTGTTGATAATATCAACAGCAAAAAGAAATTTGATATTACCGAATTTTCTTCCGATTCAATCCAGATGTATCTGCGGGAAATAGGGAAGGTTTCCCTGCTATCCAACGTCGAGGAGGTGGAGCTGGCCAAGCGCAAAGAAAAGGGCGATAAAGAGGCCTCTAACAGGCTGATCCAGGCGAACCTGCGCTTAGTGGTTTCTATCGCTAAAAAATTCGCCGGCGCTAAAGGATTAAGCTTGTTGGATTTAATCCAAGAGGGCAACATCGGGCTATTTAAGGCGGTGGAAAAGTTTGAGTACCGTAAGGGCTATAAGTTTTCCACTTACGCGACCTGGTGGGTCCGTCAGGCGATTACCCGGGCGATTGCCGACCAGTCGCGCACTATCCGTATCCCCGTCCA
>PFAR01000028.1:5983-6503 GCA_002773655.1 Candidatus Falkowbacteria bacterium CG10_big_fil_rev_8_21_14_0_10_43_10
GATAAAGTCCGCCATATCATTAAAATTTCCCAGGACACCGTTTCCTTGGAAACAACTGTCGGCGACGATGAGGAAGATTCAACCTTAGAGGATTTTATCGAAGACGTAAAAAACGTTATGCCGGACCGGGCGGCCGCTCTAAAATTGCTGCATGATTATGTCCGCGATATTATTAAGGAACTGTCGCCGCGGGAGCGGAAGATTTTAGAGATGCGGTTCGGGCTGGTTGACGGGGTTTCCCATACTTTGGAAGAAGTAGGCCAGGAGTTTGACGTTACCCGCGAGCGCATCCGCCAGATTGAAGCCAAAGCGCTGGAAAAAATTCAGAAGATGGCCGGAATAGAGAAGTTGCGGGACTACTAAATTTTAAAAATTTATAATAAATGCAGGGGCAGGTTTGAAACCTGCCCCTGCATTTATATAATTTATTTTTATCCAGCACCGTGCCCGAATACCCTGCGGTCTCTGCCGCAGGGATGAAGGGCTATTATCATTCTTGCCGCAGGGTTTAATACCCTGC
>PFAR01000028.1:6532-17814 GCA_002773655.1 Candidatus Falkowbacteria bacterium CG10_big_fil_rev_8_21_14_0_10_43_10
CCCGCTCTTGAAGAATATTAAAGTGGGGATGCTCATCACGTTGTATTTTTGCACGATCGCCTGATTTTCATCCACATTAAGTTTGCCGACTTTGGCTTTGCCGGCCATGTCGCGCGCGAGTTCTTCGATCACCGGCGCTATCATCTGGCAAGGGCCGCACCAGTCGGCGTAAAAGTCGACTAAAGCCGGCTGTTTACTCTTCAAAACCTCTTGTTCAAAGTTTTGGTCGGTTAAAATTATTTCACTCATATGTTTTTGTTTTAAGCGTGTCATTCCCGCGCAAGCGGGAATGACAATAAAATAAGCAAGTTGTTTTATTATAAATGATTTATTTTTGTTTGACAACCCTTTCGCGCATTTTCATATGGTGCTCCTGCAATTCCGACAATAATTTAGTTTCGTCGATTAATTGGTGCCGGCGGTTTTTGATGACAAACTGGCCGTTGATCATTAAATCGCGGACTACCCGGCCGCCATGGGTGATAATATTGCCCAAAATGGTCATCGGATTGCTTTCATCGTAGGGAATCGTGCCGCGGTCCCGCAGTTTCCAGAAGACTAAATCCGCTTTCTGCCCCTTAATAATCCGGCCCCGATCCGGCATATTTAAGACGCGGGCGGCGTTGACTGTCATCATTTTAAATAAAGATCCGAATTTTACCGTCCGATCATATAAATGGGTAATTCTGGTCTGATAGCTTTCAGTTAATAAATCCAAACGGCTTTTACTGACCACTCCGTCAGTGCCTAAGGTAATAAATTCCCGCCCGCCGTTATCATAAAATTTCCAAAAGGGAAAAACGCCGCTTTTATGGATAGTATTTGAGGTCGGCAGATGCGAGATACCCACTTTATTTTTAATCAATTTTTTAATTTCCTCGTCATTAACATGAATCGCGTGGGATAAAATAGTATTTTTATTCAAAAGTCCGTATTTTTCCAGCAGCGCGGTTTCACGCAAGCCGTGGTTTTCTACACAGGTTTGAGCCACTTGTTCGCTCTCGGCGAAATGGCAGGTAAAGAGCAAGTTATTATCCTCAATCAGTTTTTTAACTTTATCTAAAATTTCCGCTGTTGCTTTGTGAGGGTAATGCAGAGCGATCGCCAGTTTTGAGTGGGCCTTTTTTATTTCCGGCAACAGCTGTTTAATCAGCTCCGGGGAGTTTTCCGGGTGGGCGTTAGACACTACGCTGATGGCGTTAATCAGGTTTTGCTTTGTTAAAGTGGCGGCGTATTCAATCGGATAAAAGCAGTTGTAATGGCTTAGAGTGGCAGTAATGCCGTATTTTTGCTGTTCGGATAAGTCCCCGATGGCGGAAATGGTAAAATCTTCATCGGTCATGGCGCGTTCCCAGCTAGGCATGGCGGCGATCGTTTCGTCAATTCCTTCGCCTTCGTCCAGCATCATCGCCGAACGCATCAGGTACATGGGCGGATGGGCGTGCGTGTTAATGAAACCCGGAGTAACTACCGTCCCGCCGCGCTTGCCGGCGTCGTAGATTATATCAAAATTCTCCGATTTTATCGTGTCCGCCACTCCCGCTTCAATAATAGTTCCATCTTTAATGGCGATTGAATAATTCTGGTGCGCCTGTAATTTTTCCGCTTCATCGCAGGTAAACAAGAAATGGATATTTTTTATTAATATTTTACTTCCCTTATTATTGTTAATTTGATAGCGGCTGTGCTCGCCTTCATAGTCAATCACGCCAGTTTGGCTCGGCGTCAGATTATCTTTGAGTTTTTGGTAGAGATTATCCATAAAATACTACTACAAATTACAAATTTTTTACAAATATACAAATATGTATTTGTATATTTGTACTTTATTTGTAATTTGTAGTGTTATTCCCATTCTATCGTTCCCGGCGGCTTATTAGTTATATCATAAAATATATTAGAAATTTTGTCAGTGGCTGATATTTCCTCAACTATTTTATTGACCACTTCGTTATCCAGCCGGGCAAAGTTCGCGGTCATGGCTTCGCGGGAAATTATCGGGCGCAGAACCACGGATTCCGGCCGATCGGCCGCGCCGTAAGGTATAAGCACGACCGGAAACTGCCATATTTCTCCGTAAAGGCCGCTGGCGCTGATTATTCGGTTGACGATAGCGTCAATTTTTTGCAGCAGGCGAATCCGTTCCGGCGTTAGGCAGGTTTCATGGAGGCGGCATTCTTTGGGGACATTTTTCGGCAGGAGCCGCAGCAGCACCCGGTTAACTTCTTTTACGGAATTGGTAATTTGAGTGGAAATTTTATTCAGCCTATTCCAGTTATTTTCTCCCCAAATAACGGCCGGGTGGGCATAGGTGCGGTTGTCTCCCTGCACCCCGACTGATTTTATCGGTAAAATTTGAAACTGGATATTGTGCTGCCGGCATATTTTTTGCAACTGCTCAGTATCTGAGGGCGGGGTTTGCAAATTCGGTTTTCCGGCAGAGGCGTGGCACAGGCAGCGGATTGCCAGCCCGGGTCCGGGGAATGGATGCCGCTCCACCATCTCTTTGGGCAAATCTAAAAGTTCCCCGATTTGCCGCACCTCGTCTTTATAAAAATCAACCAGCGGCTCCACCACCAGCCCTGCGGCCGCCATTTTTTGCAGGGCGTCAATCCGGTTGTGGTGCGTCTTAATGGTATCGGCGTGCTTAGTGCCGCCGGTTTCAATCGTATCCGGATAAATCGTGCCCTGGCCCAGCAGCCATTCTTCAGGATTAAGCCCTAGTTCTCCGGCGACTTTTTCTTTAATATCTAAAAAAGTCTGGCCGATTATTTTTCTCTTTTCCTCCGGCTCGCTGATATTTTTCAGCCGCTCAAAAAAAATGTCGCCCGCGTCAAAAGTTTCCAGGTTGCGGAAGCCGATTTTATTAAAATTTTTTTTTATCTCCGCGGATTCATTGGCGCGCATAAAGCCGGTATCAATATAGAGGCCTTTTACTTTTTGTTCGCCCAACGCTTTGGTCAACAGGGCGAAAGTTACGCTGGAATCCACTCCGCCGCTGACCAATACGAAAACTTTGCGGCCCTTAACCTGCTTTTTTATTTTGACCGCCAGGCCGCCAATAATATTTTCAATCTTCCAGTTCTGCTCCGCCCGGCAGATGTTTAAGACAAAATTTTTAATTATGGCCGTTCCCTGGCTGGTGTGGTGCACTTCCGGATGGAATTGCAGGCCAAATAATTTCCGCTTCTCGTCGGCCATGGCGGCGTTGAGGCAATCCGGCGTGGAGCCCACCGCTTTAAAGCCGTTCGGCAGCTCTTTAACAGTATCACCGTGGCTCATCCAGACGGTTGACTCGCTCTTTATGTCTTCCAGCAGGGAGGTTTTCTCCGTTTTTTTAAACTGCGCCTGGCCGTACTCCCGCACTGTTCCGGCTTTGACGCCGCCGCCCAAGGCCTGGGCCATTAGCTGGTGGCCATAGCAGACTCCTAAAACCGGCCGTCCTGAATACAGGATATTTTTGTCGATTTGCGGGGCAGTGGCGTCATAAACCGACTGGGGTCCGCCGGATAAAATAACGCCCACCGCGTCAGCGGGAAGTTTATCCGCCCTAATGTCACTGGGATATATTTTCGCCAGCACTTCAAGTTCCCGGATGCGCCGGGCGAGAAGGTGCGTGTATTGGGAGCCGAAGTCTAGGATTGCGATGTGAATCATAAATAATAGTTACTTTTTGTCATTTTTATTATCCAAAATAAATTATCTAAAGATTGTCATCAAATCGTTAATTATATCCCTCGACTCCGCTTTGCTACGCTCGGGATGACAATCTTTCGGAATGGCAAGGAAAAAAATTTGTTATTTTTTAAAGATTGCGTTAGAATATAATTAATCTTAACCATAAAATATAATCTATGCAAGAAAATCTAACCTTTGATGATGTTCTATTAGAGCCCCAATATTCAGAGGTGCGCCCCAAGGAAGTGGATGTTAAGAGCCGTTTATCGCGCAATATTAATTTAAAAGTGCCCTTAATCAGCGCTTCTATGGACACGGTAACCGAACATCAAATGGCGATTGCCCTGGCGCTGGCCGGGGGAATCGGGATTATCCATAAAAATCTTAGCCCCGAGCGGCAGGCGCATGAAGTCAGCTTGGTTAAACGGTTTGAAAGCGGTTTCATAGTTGATCCAGTTGCTGTCGGCCCCGATGATACGGTGGAGGCGGTTTATCAGATTCGGATAAATAAGGGTTATAAAACCGTGCCGGTGGCTGACAAGCAAAATAAGCTGCTGGGTTTAGTTACCAAATTCGATTATTTTTGGCCGCACGATAAAAATTTATTGGTGAAGGAAATTATGGTGCCGGTAAAAAATTTAACAACCGCGCCGGATGATACCGGCCTGGCGAAGGCCAATGATATTATCTATAAAAAGAAGCTCGGCGTCCTTTGTTTGGTTGATAAGGCCGGGCGGCTGGCGGCCATTGTCACCCGCAAGGATTTGGAAAAAAATGAAAATTATCCGCAGGCCAATAAAGACGCCCATAAGCGCCTGCGGGTCGGCGGGGCGGTCAGTGTGGGCGGTCCGGCGCTGGAGCGGGCGAGGATTTTAGCCCAGGCCGGCGTGGACGTAATCGTGGTTGACGTGGCCCACGGCCATTCCCGCGGCGTGATTGATACTATAAAAATGCTGAAAAAAGACAAGCTGGTCAAGGATGTCGATATTATCGGTGGCAATATCGCGACCGCTGGCGGCGCGAAAGCTTTAGTTGCCGCCGGCGCTGACGCGGTTAAAGTCGGCGTCGGTCCAGGTTCAATCTGTACTACCAGAGTTATCGCCGGCATCGGCGTTCCCCAGCTGACTGCCGTGATGGAGGCGGTTAAAGGAAGAGGCAACAGCAAAGTGCCGATTATCGCCGACGGCGGCATAAAATATTCCGGCGATATTGTTAAAGCTTTGGCCGCCGGCGCCGAATCGGTTATGCTGGGCGGATTGTTCGCCGGCGCCGAGGAATCTCCAGGAGAGACGGAATATTACCAGGGAAGAATGTATAAAACCTACCGCGGCATGGGCTCTATGGGCGCCATGAGCCGGGGATCGGGCGACCGCTACGGCCAGGAGTCGGTGCATGACGAGGCCAAGGCGGCCAAATTAGTTCCCGAAGGCATTGAAGGGCGGATCCAGTATCGCGGTCCGGTGGAGGCGATTATTCACCAATTGCTGGGTGGCTTGCGCGCCGGCATGGGCTATGTTGGAGCTAAGAGTATTCCCGAGCTGCATCAAAAAGCAAAGTTTGTCCGCATCACCAACGCTGGTTTAAAAGAAAGCCATCCGCATGATGTTGAGATAACGAAGCAAGCGCCTAACTACTCGTGAAACGAGTAGTAAATTCCAAGTATTAAATTCCAAATTTCAAAAAAATTTTAAATCATAAATCATAAATTTCAAAAATAATAATTTTCGAAGAAAATTATATTTAGAACTTAAAATTTAGAATTTATTATTTTTTTGGAATTTGGTACTTGGAATTTAGGATTTAATATAAATATATGATGAGCGACGCTATTAAAAATTTTCCCAAACAATTTAAGTACAATCCTAAAATTGAAAACCAGAGCAAATTAAAGCGCAAAAAGAAAGTTGTAATTTTAGGCATGGGCGGCTCGCATTTGGCGGCTGATTTAATCGTAGGCATGAATCCGAAATATGAAATTAAGGTGCACAGCGATTACGGCCTGCCCAATATAGACGGGAAAGAACTGCAAAAAAGTTTAATCATCGCCAGTTCTTATTCCGGCAATACCGAAGAGGTGATTGACGGATTAAATAAGGCGCTGGCGCAGAATTTGAATGTGGCAGTAATGGCGACCGGAGGCAAATTAATAGAAATTGCCAAAGAAAAAGGGTTAGCTTATATAGAAATGCCAAACGAGGGAATTCAGCCGCGTTCGGCGCTGGGCTACGGCCTGCGCGCTTTGCTAAAATTAATCGGGATGAGGGAAGAATTTAAGCAAGCTGGGGAGTTAAAAAAGACGTTGAATCCCGAGGAACTGGAACAACAAGGGAAGGAACTGGCCGAAAAATTAAGAGGGCATGTTCCAGTGATTTATGCTTCAGTAAAAAACAAGGCAGTCGCTTATAATTGGAAGATTAAATTAAATGAAACCGGCAAGATTCCCGCATTCTATAATGTGATTCCGGAATTAAACCATAATGAGATGACCGGATTTGATATTTTTGCCGGTAGAGACGCATTGCAATGCGTCTCTACAAAAAATTTATCTGATAAATTTTATTTTATTTTATTGCGCGATGATGAAGATGAACCGCGCAATCTTAAGCGGATGGAAATTCTTAAAAAATTATATGAAGATAGGGGATTGAAAGTGGAAATAGTAGAAATAACGGGGGAGAGCCGCTGGCACAAGATATCCAGGTCGTTATTATTGGCGGACTGGACCGCTTTTTATATAGCCGTACAGTACGGGCTGGAAGCCGAGCAGGTGCCGATGGTTGAGGAGTTTAAGTCTGAAGTACGAAAATAGAAGTCTGAAGTACGAATTACGAAGTAAAAATTTTGACGAAAAAATTATTCTGTTATATTATTTAAATATGACACAAAGTAATAGTAACAATCCAGTCACAAAAAAAGAGTTAGTAGAAGTTTTAGGCACTTTTACTGAAGATCTTTTGTTACCGGCAGTGGAAAATATAATGGATAATAAGTTGGGCGAACATACCCACGAGATGGGAAATATGATGGACCAGAAATTAGCAAAGCATACGCATGAAATGAAAAATTATATTGATAGCAAGCTCGCTGAACAGAAAGGCGATATTATTTCTTATATAAAAGGCGACAGGGAACGGGATAATAACTGGAAATTAAAGGTGGTTGAAATTTTGAAGCGAAATAAGTTGGCAAATCCGAAAGAACTTGAATTATTAGCTAATTTTGTAAAATAAAATTATTTTACAGGGTAAAAAAAATAGGCCGGGATGCGTGAGAGTATCACACACCCGGCCTTTATAGTTTGAAAGATCATTCCGACAGGAGCGATACTGCTCCCGCGGTCGTGAACGGCCCATAAATCAACGGGTCCCCACTTTCACTAAAAGCGAAGATACGGAAAGCGTAATCATGCCCCGCTTCCGGCCCGCTACGGAAGGCAGGCGCGATAATTTCAGAGGAGTTTACGCTCCAGTAGAAATTTCCGCTCCCGCCCTGGCGTTCGTTGCGCCCCAGATACACAAAGTCGTCGTTGTCTACAGAAACATAAACGTGGACGCCTTTCGTATCAGGGTGCGGCATACTATACCAAATAGTCAGGTCTTCTTCGCCACTAACATCCGTGTCAGTAGCGCCGACAATGTTTTCGGCAGAGAGCAGATTATCAGTTACGACAACCGCCTCTCCCTCCTGAAAAGTTGGCGACGGGAATTCCTGTCCTTCCTCCATGAAGAACACCATCCCGTTGGCGATGAACGGACCGTAATGATGCGGACTGCCGCTTCGTGTCAAGGCATATACCGCGAACTGGTAGAAATGCCCATTTTGCGGTCCGTTGCGGAACAGCCAGTTACTAAGCGGATTAGTATTCGTCCTCCAAGTAAAATGGCTGTCCGTCCCATTTCCGGTTTGACCGAGATATGCCCACCTATTCCCGTTATCAGAGATGTAGATGTGGACATTTTTAGAATCACTCTGGTCAACATTCCACCAGACGGTCATTTTTTCATAACCATCTGGGTCAACGTCAAAACCGTTGACCAGATTCTCGCGAGAGGCCTCGTTATCCGTAACGACAATTCCGTTTGCCGCCATTGCCGGAACTGGCAGCGGCTGTTCTTGAGATAGGAACAGCACCGGCTCCGGCTGTTTCTGCACCCGGTCAAAAAGCGGACCGGATGCGGTTGTTGGATAAATCCAGAAGCGATAACGCGCTCCCGGGGCCGGTCCTAACCCGAAGAACGGATTAAGAAATTGCCGTCCAAGACTCGGTCGCCATTCCCACCGCCCGGAGTTATCCGTTCCAGTGCGGCCCACATATAACGCCTGTGTGGCATTGTCCACGAAAGCGTAGATGTAATTATCAACCGCATCGGAGACGGGATTCCACCATAACGCCAAAACGCGGTTATTGTCCGCGTCCCGATCGTGGCCACCGGTTAAGTCCTGCAACGAATATATATCATCCGTCACAATGATTGTTCCGGTTGCCGGACGAACAGTCGCGAACGGCCGCGGCGTATTTGTCGGCATCGCCGTCGGAACGCGAGTTACTGTTGGTGTCGGTGTGGCGACCTTGTTAGTTACCGTATAAGTAACTAATTCAGTCCTTTGATTCAGACCATCGCCGACTTTTACCTGAAAGTAAATAATTCCACTTTGATTTGTGAAAACGACAAGAGTTCTTATTGTCGTATTTCCGATAACTCTCGTCTCTGCTGATATGACTGGCGCGGTATCCGGATTAGATAAGGTGATTGTCGGTGGACCAGGCCCGTCTCTGTCCGTGGTTTTCAACTCAAGGACCAACGCGGCGTCAAGCGGCACATTATCTAATGACATGTTGCCGCTGTAACTAAATTCCGGCGGCCAGTTACCCGGCGTCGGCGTCAGCGTCGCCGTTGGCGTCGCTGTTGCCGTGAGTGTGCTGGTTGCCGTATTCGTCGCCGTGGGCGTATTCGTCGCCGTCGGCGTATTCGTCATCGTGGGCGTCGCTGTTGCCGTCGCTGTCGCCGTATTGGTCGGAATAGGCGTCGGAGTGTCCGTCGCTGTCGCCGTCGGCGTCAGAGTCGCAGTCGGCGTGTTCGTCGGAATAGGCGTCGCGGTATTCGTCGCCGTAGCCGTCGGCGTAAATGTCGCCGTGAACGTCGGCGTCGGGCTCGGACCTGGGGTGTGCGTGCTAGTCGCCGTCGGCGTGTTCGTCGGCGTAAACGTAAACGTCGGAGTCGGCGTAAACGTAAACGTCGGAGTCGGCGTCGGCGGGCGCTCCGTGATAGAAACATAGACCATCGCCGTCCTATTTCCGCCATTCCCATCAGAGATGGAATAGGCGAAGAAGTCCGAGCCATAGTATTCACTGCTCGGCGTATAATAGATATTGCCAGAAATGTAGGCGATGCCGTGTTGAGGGTTGTTAACGCTGAAAACCGTAAGGGTTTCAGCCGGGTCCGGAGAACTGCTATCATTGTTTAACACATTAATATAGTTTCCGCCGCTGTTTTCGTCAACTGTAACCCAGTCATCATTAGCTGATGGGTTGTCGTTGACGTTAGCGACTGAAATACTAACTGTCCCCGTACTAATCCCGCCGAAACCGTCATTAATGGCATAAGTGACTATGTCACTACCATAATAGTCGGTGTGGGGCGTGTACTGAATTTTCCCACCGGAAACAATGGCGTTCCCGTGTCCGGCGTTGCCGCTGACAAGAGTCAGCGTTTCAAACAGGTCCGGCGCCAACGAGTCATTGGCAAGGACATCAATAATTATTGAACTGTCCTCGTTAAGACTCGCGCTGTCGCTGTTCGCGGTCGGGTTAGTGTTGTTGCTCACCAAGCCGTTAACTATAACTTTCCCCAGCGGAGCGCCGGAGATTGTTATTGCCGCGTCAATTAAATTCCATGACGCGAACGGCACGGGTGGAGTCTGAAAAAAACTCAACGGCTTATTAGACTGCCCGAATCCGCTCCAGAACAAAAAGTTTCCGAGCGTCGCCGTATTCTGCGGCCCGCTCACCGTGATCGTCTCCGAGCTAATCGTCCCCTGTTGGGGATTGCTCGGATGCTTGATAGTCAGCACAACCTGCAAGGTGTGCGACTGCCCGGCTCCCGCAAGCGTATAGATATTAACGCTCGCGCCCGAAAATGGCGTGTTCGCCGGGGCTTCAAACGCTCGCGCGTTCGTTGCCCAAAACAAAACTGCCGCGAATGCAACTACGATTGCCTTTCTCATGGCGCTCTCCTTTTTCCCGATTTTTCCGATATCGGCAAACTTGGATTTTTTTGAATTTTAAATGGTACAACTAACCCTGTTGAAAAATAGAGTCAGTTCCCGTAATGTTAGCAGAAAATTAGATTTTTGTCAATATATACGAAAAATAGGGGTTGCGGTATAATAATTTAACGGATTATACCAGCTATTGACAAAATATGAAAATATGTTATATAATAAATAATTAAAATAATTAAAATTTTATCCATATTTTATGGCAAAAAAAATAAAAAAAGGAGCAGGTTTTATTCTTAATAAGGCATTAATCAGCATTTTGCTATCCATATCGCTTATAGTGGGCGGTATTTTTATTTACCAAAAAGCATTCGCTGTTAATAATATTACCCCGGCAACCGGCGGGGAAAACATTTCCCTAGATACGGTTGGCGGAAGCTACACGACCTTAGGGACCATTTCCATTACTGAAGCGGCTTTGGCTGAAATAAAAACCGGCACGCATACTTTTACTTTGCCGCCGGGATGGGAGTTTAATACCGCTTCAACAATTACATTTTTTTCCAACTGGGAAACTTCCGGACTTTTGGTTGACGGCAGTTTTGACATAACGCCCAGCGCTAATTTTTTTTCTATTAATGTTGTTTGGGAATCATGGCAGGCGCCGGCGACTATTTCTTTTTCCAATATCAAAGTTCGTCCGACGCATACTACCCCGCAAAGCGCTTTAAAAATTACCCATACCGCCGGAGTTATGACTGGCGTAACCAATGGCAACGGCAATGGAGTTGTCGGCGACAATTTTGGGCTATTAAGTTCTATCGTCGGCCAGGCCGCCAGCTTGCGCGTTACTTCCAGCGGAGCCAGTTCGGTCAGCACAACTGTCGGAGTTAGCAAGCCCTTAACTATTACCGCCTATGACAAGCACGGCAATATAGTTTCTTCTGGCCCGAATAATTATATCGGAGCGAAAAATTTAATCTTCTCCGGATTATCTTCTTCGCCGGCCGGCGGAGTGCCGAACGTAAACGGCGTTAACCTCGGCGGCGCAACTTCCATAACCTTTACCAATGGCGTCGCCAGCGCGACCGTTACTCCGTATAAAGCGGAAAGCGTTTCTTTGGATGTCCTTCAAAGCGGCACTAGTGTTTCTTCTGCTAGCGACGCCAGCTATGATTTAGATATTTCAACCGTTGATAATACAAAACCGGTAATAACTTTAACCGGCGCAAATCCGCAGACGATAGAAGTCGGCAGCGCGTATTCGGAATTAGGCGCCACTGCCAGCGATAACCATGACGGCAACATCACCGCCAGCATTGTAATAAACGCTACTGCGGTTAATACCGCCGTGGTTGGTTCATATACCATTACCTATAATGTGA
>PFAR01000020.1 GCA_002773655.1 Candidatus Falkowbacteria bacterium CG10_big_fil_rev_8_21_14_0_10_43_10
TATCTTCCGGATATTCCATAACAACTTGTTCAATTTCTACGCCATAATTTCTTAAAACCGCCTTTACCTCTGTAAATTTATATTTGTTTGTGGTTATAAAAGTTAGTTTCATGTTTTTTATATAGTCATAATGACAGCATTTATATTATATGGTACGGCGACTCCGGATTGTCTTCCCAGCGAATCTCGTCCACATCGTCTTTTTTTCCTTCTCCGGCATAAAGATTGTCCGGAAGGTTTATAACCCAGCCGGCAACATCTGAAACGCATTTATAGGCGTGTACCACGCCCGGCGGCACGATTATCAGAGTGGGATTATCCTGCCCTACCGATAAAATTTCATGCGCGCCTTTTTTATCCCAAAGATGCAGCTCAAAATTACCCGGACCGACAAAAACAAAACAGTCGCTCTGCTTCTCGTGCTCATGCGGTCCGCGCGCTACGCCCGGTTTAGTTTCGCTAATATAGGCCATGACCGGCTTATAACCCGTTAGTTCATCTTCACGCCAAACCTCCGAAAGCCAACCGCGTTCATCATTATATTTATTTAATCTTTTTCTAATTACACCTTTAATCATATTCCAAATTTAAAATCCTGGCCGCGCCTAAGGCGCAACCGCAGGCAGGCTTAAGACCTATAACTTGAAACTAATAAAATAATACCACTCACCAGCCATAAAATCAACATTAAATTCATATTTATATACGCCTGCACAATGTTCGGCTTAACTATTTCCATGATTATAAAAACAATCAACGCCGTAAGAAGCGTGTAGAATATTTCGCGAGTAATTAGGTAGGCTTTGCTATTCATGTTATAGATATTTAATATTCAATATTCAATATTTTATTCAATAATGTACGTCCTTCTAATTCAATCCATATTTCCCCTATCTCCACCCAGTCATTAATCTCATCCTCCACCAGCAGCCCCGGCACGGATATTATAAAGCCATAAACGCCTTCGTAGCGGTAGGCCTTGGTTAAGTCAAAGTCAACCGTCCGGACCTGCCAGCCGTCCTCAAAATCGCGTGGCTCATAGGAGGTTATAATATAGCCAATCCCCTGCCGGTCAACGTCGGTATTTTTATTTACTTTTTTGTAATCAGGGTTATAAAATGCTTCATTACTAAAGCTAAAAACCCCGTCTCCGGCGATAATCACGTCATCTTTGGCCAGGCGGATATTGGTAATCGGCATTTCAGCAACTTGGGAAAATTGCTGGTAAGTTTCGTCAAGTTTTAGAATTTTATCCCTGACTAATATTTTCTGCAGGCTGTTCGGGTTTATAGTGCGGGCAAAAATTTCCGAGGAATCGGTCGTTAAATTTATCAACCCCGGCTCCGGCGTTCCGGCCAGCCAAACGCGGTTGATGAAAGATAAGATTCTCTGAGTGGTTGCTATTTTTTCCGTTATAACATCGTCGCTGGCGCTAATCGCTATTTTATAAAAGCCATCAGGCGGTCCGGGAAGTTTTATGGAAATTTCGCCCTCATTTTTAATTTCTTTCTGCTCCACCGCGCTATTTTTATAGTAAACAACTATTTTTATATTATCATCTTTGTCGTTTGTTTTCAGGTTGGTAAAAATAAAGTTGAAATCAAAATCCTCGCCCCCGATATAAGTATAAAATTGATAAGCGCCGCGCAGAGGTCGGACGCTGCCGGCGGAAAAAGCTTTTGATGAGGCCAATAAATTGCCGTAATTATTGATTTTTTCTTCCGCCGGCAAATCATAATGGTAAGTTAAAACTTTTTCTTTGTTGGGCGGGTTATTAAAAAATTCATCAACGCTGTTATAATTTTCTTCGCGCTGAAGCAGGATAACGCCATCTTGCTCAATTTTGCGCCAGGCTAAATTATCAATTATCTGGTTTTCCAGCGGCTGCAGGCGGTAATGCCTCTCCTTATCGGCCAGAACGCCTATTTCTATAATTTTATTCTTCAGGCGGCGATATTCTAAAGTAATTTTTGCCCGGTCAAATCCCCGCTGTGTTTCTAAATTAAAATACACCGGATCGCCGGTTATCTTCTGCGCGCAGTTTCCCAGCGGCAGGCCTAAAATTTTATTTCGCCGCGGATCTTCAACGCGCTCCGCCGGCTTTATCTTTGAAATTATAAAAGAATTGCCGCAGGGATTAAAAGCATAAATTATTTTTCCAAACGGAACGATCGCTTTATATATTAAAATTAAAACTGTCAGCCCCAGCAGGCTAAATAAAAATATGCGCAACTTGTATATATCTTTTTTCATTTAATTGACCAAAATTTTTATTAGCGGGCTTTTTCATTATACCATTTCCGCGAAAACATCTAAAATCTCCGCGGCGCATTTTTCCCAATCGTAATTTTTTACTTTCCGCAGGCCGATTTCCCGCAGCTGTTTTCGCAAGGTTTCGTTATTAGCCAGCTGGGAAATTGCCTGCCCCATTTCGGAGATATTATAAGGATCAACTAAAATGGCGGCTGTGCCCATTATTTCCGGCAGAGAGGAAACATTACTGACAACGCAGGGAGTGCCGCAGGCCACGGCCTCCAGCGGCGGAAAGCCGAAGCCTTCGTAGAAGCTGGGGTAAATAAAAATTTCCGCCAAGTTATAGATATAAACCTTATCTTCCTCTGAAATATAATCGGTAAAGATAATATCGCCGGCGAAAGCGCTGCGGCGGGCCTGTTCGTATATTCCCCTATATCCCCAGCCGCGCCGTCCGGCTATTACCAGCTTGATTTTATTTTTGTCAACTTCGGCCTGCCCTTCAAAATGGATCAGGTCGGAATAATTTTCCCGGCGAAAATTTTCATAAGCCTCAATTATGCCCTCAATATTTTTACGCGGTTCTAAAGTCCCCAAAAACAGGATAAAATTCCCCGGCAGGCGGTATTTTTTTCCAGCCTCCGCCAGATAGGGGTCATTTTTATCTATTACCCTGTATTTTTTGTTTATTCCGGAATAAACCGTGCTGATTTTTTTAGCGGGAACATGGCAGATATTTTGCACATCTTTTTTAGTATGGTCCGAAACGGAAATAATATGGTCAAAATCCGCCAGTAGCTTTTTTACCTTGATATTTTTATGCCAAAAATTGCTGCGGATGGAAAAATAGTGCGGATAAAGCAAAAAAGACAGGTCATGAACGGTAATAACTTTTTTGCATTTGCGACTCAAGGAAATAAAATTAATATGAGGCATGAACATTAAATCCACCCCGCCGATTTTTTCATCTATTTTCGGCCGTTTTAAAAATTTGAAAAAAAAATAATTTAAAATTTTATTGGGATATTTAAGTCTGATTACTTCCACGTTGCCGCGGTTAAAATTGGGAATGCGTTCGCTGACATCGCGGAAGGAATTATAAAATAGCTTATATTGGTTAACTTTATCCTTGTCAAATAAAGCCATTAACAAATTATACGTATATTCAGATACGCCGGAATAATGCTTGTCCATTAAAGGACGGATGTCAATTCCTATTCTCATAAGTAAGTGTCATTCGCGGGAATGACAAACAGTGTTAATATAATCCCGCATCTTCATCTTAAAATTTTCGGCATTAAATTGCTCCGCATGCTGTTTGATAAATTCAGGGCTGAAATCAAACTCGTTTTTATATAAAAAGCGCAGCACCGTATCCGCCAGATCTTCCCATGTCTGTTCGTTAAATAAAATTCCGGTTTGGCCATGGATTATTGTTTCCCTGGCTCCGCCCTTATTATAAGCAATTACCGGCCGGCCGCTGGCCTGAACTTCAATGGCGGTAATGCCGAAATCCTCTTCCTGGGGATGGATAAATGCCTGGCACTCGGACATTAGCCGGGCTTTGGCGGATTCGCTGACTCGGCCCAAAAATTCGATATTGCCGCCCGCCATTTTTTTGATTCGTTTTAAATCCGGGCCGTCGCCAAAAACTTTTAAAGGAATGCCCAGTTTGTTAAAGGCTTGGACGGCTATATCCAGGCGCTTATGGGGAATAAAGCGGGCGCCGGCCAAAAAATAATTGCCGGGCGGGCGGCTGACAAAAAATTTATGGGTATCAACCGGAGGATGGATTACCACACTGCCGCGGCCGTAATATTTACTGATTCTTTTTTGGGTGGTTGCGGAATTGGCGATAAAGTAATCAACCCGTTCCGCCGCGACTTTATCCCATTGCCTTATTTTTGTAACATAAAAACCAACTATTTTTTTAAGCCACTCAGGCATCCGCAACTCGGCAATGTACTGGTTGGCGTAGTGCCATAAGTAGCGGGTGGGCGTATGGCAATAGCAAATGTGGATCGCTTCCGGAGGAGTAATAACGCCCTTGGCAAAAGAAGAGGCGGAAGATATCACTAAATCATAAGTCTGCAAATCATAAGATTCTATGGCCGTGGGCATAAAAGGCATATACCATTGATATTTGCTCACTCCGCCGGGAAGGCTCTGAATAAAGGAAGCGCGCACCTGCCGATGAGGAATATAATAATCTAAATATTCCTGTTTGTATAAAAGAGTATAAATCGGGGCTTGCGGATACATTTCCGCCAATAGCCACAAAACTCTTTCCGCTCCCCCGTCCTGGGCGAGATGATCATGCACTAACGCTATTTTCCCCTCACCCCCAGCCCTTCTCCCGGCGGGCGGCGGTTGTTTTCCATTTTTTTTTAACATAAAAAAGACAATGCTCCTTGTCTTATTTTTATTTTTTATCTTTTTTTAATTCCCTCTCCCTGCCGGACCGGCGGGGTTAGGGTTATTCCGCCCTTCTCCGCCTCATAATGGCAAAGGGCGTCCGCAGTATTATGGCGATATCCAGCAATAACGACCAGTTCTCAATATAATAAGTATCTAACTTCACCTCTTCTTCAAAACTTAAATCGCTGCGGCCGGAAATTTGTGCCAGGCCGGTGATTCCCGGTTTGATAGCCAAAACCCGCTTATGGTGCTTTTCATATTTGGCCACCTCCCGGGGCTGGTGCGGGCGCGGACCCACTATGCTCATTGTGCCGAACAAAACATTAAAAAATTGAGGCAGCTCATCAATGCTCCAGCGCCGGATTAATTTTCCAACCTTGGTTATGCGCGGGTCGTTGCCTATTTTGTAAACCGGGCCGTCCTTGGTATTTTGCCGCTCAATCAATTCTTTTTCAACCTTTAAAGCTTCATCATTATTCTGATAATTATCGCCAATGCAGTATTCAATGTACATGGAGCGGAATTTATAAGTATTAAAGCAGCCGTCCCGGCTGACGCGCTCATTTTTATATATAATCGGACCTTTTGATTCCAGCCTGACGGCCAAACCAGCCAAGAGAATTACCGGGGAAAAAATAATAAGACCGGCCAGGGACAATATAATATCAAAGAATCTTTTGGCGATTCTGCCCCAACCATCAAGCCGGGTAGTCTTAATTTCCACAATCGGCACTCCGGCTATCATATTCACGTCGGTTTTTAATATTTTCGTGCCCAGCAAATCAGCCGCGTATTTAAATATAAGATGATGCTCATTGCAAAAATCAACCATTTTTAACACTTCCGCCTTGCTTAAATTAGGATCAATCTGGATAATCTCATCAATCGCCCGCGCCTTATTCAGCTTTTCTAATTCATTAACCGCCTCCTCGTTGAAATTTTTATAGCGTTTAGTGATTTCAAACCCCAGCCCTTTATTAATACTGAATATTTTTATCATCCTGTCGGTCAGCATGGTGTTGCCGATTACCGCGACTTTGTGCGTGCCGATCCCTTTTTTATGCAAGTAGCGCTGCAGCCACCTGATAATAATTCTGGCGATGATTAAATAAATAATCGCGATAATCCAGCCGGCTAAAATAATAAAGCGCGAGGAAAAAAGCTCGCGGCTGAAAAACATTATGACAATAACCGCCATTATCCCGGTGGAACAGGCTAAAATTATCCGGTACATTTCATTGATAATTCTGGTAAATCCCTTAACTTTATAAAGTCCGGCAAAGGCGAAGATCAGCAGCCATAAAATAGCTATATTCACGCTGATGGCAAGATATTCGGAAAAAGGCAGATTAAAAATAACCGGCCTTATTTCGGCCGTAACTTCCGCGAAACGGATATAATATGCGGATATAGCCGCCAAGATTATCATCAGAAAATCAAGCGGCACCAAGAGAAAAGTAAAAATTAACTCGCTTTTTTTCATAACCCTCACCCCCTGCCCCCTCTCCCGCAAGGCGAGGGGATTACTCCCCCACCCTTTCTCTCTGCCGATTTGACTGGCAACGAGCAGAAAAAGAAAGCAAAATGAAATATAGAAAAATAAAAAATATTTTTGCCCCCACTATCACCCCCTCCCTTTGGGAGATGGCCGGGGTGAGGGCCAATAAATTCAGGGCAAGCGATAAGCCGGATTCTGTACCCCTATATTGCTATAAGGACGACAATCATTTATCTAGCCCCGATGTTGCCATCGGGATCATGCGAGCTACGTTCCTTTATCCACCTCTCCTGTTTTCCCCTCCTGGCTAGGAGAGGATTAAGGTAAGGTAAGATAAGTTTGCTCTTGCACCGGCTAGGGTTTACCATCGCGTGCTGTCGCCAGCGCGGAAAGCGCGTAATTAATATTCATTAGGATATCCTCAAAATGAATATCAATATCGCGCTACTTTTCACCTTTTGTCCCGCAGTAATGCGGGACTAGTATTGTCTCTGTGGCACTTTCCCTATCCCGCAGTATTGCGGGACGGTGGGCGTTACCCACTAGCCTTTTGTTGGTGTCCGGACTTTCCTCCCCGTCCCGAATACTGCGGGACAAGGCGATTGCCTGTTTACCCTGATTTTATTGAATTATAAATGCGCAAAATATAATGAAATTGTAGCATTTTGAGAGAAAAAAGTCAACGGCGGAGGTATAAAAAACGGCTTACCGTAATAAGCCGCTCTCCGTGGATAACTGTTGACGAAACAATAAACAAGTACTTTATCTTGTCGCGCCGGAATACGCTATGGCGCGCACTATATCCCAGGCCACGGCGCTTTTCGGGCTGTAGCCGTAAATCCATCTAAAGCTTTTAATAGCCGCGTTCTCCGAATTTAAATTGCGGCTGGAGGGGCGCAGGCCATAAGCAATAATAGTTATGGCCGCGTCGTCATGCGGATTAGTCCGGTCCGAAGTGCGTTTGTAAATCTTCTTAAAAGCGGTGGCCGCCGCTGCCTCTGATTCCGCGCTCCGTTCGGTCGGCCAGCGGCCGTTGGCGATTTTAATCACATCTTCCCATTCAGCCTGCGTGACCGGCAGCTTGCCGAAAGTTGATTTATATGAACTAAGCACTCCGGCCCGCTCGCCCGCGCCTAAAATCTGACTGGAAACAGTGCCGTAAACTACAAAATTAGTGACGGCGTTGGTGTGTTCGGCTGACAGTCCGGTTATGCCTTTCACCAGCGGGGTCGTGTATTTCAGCGCCCCGTCCGCTTCCCGGGCAGTGTCGCGCGTTTTGCCGGCGTTAGCCGCGGCTTTGGCTACATCGCCGCCAAAAACAGCGCCGGCATCGCTTAAAATTTGTTCTAACTGCTCCTCGCGCTCATTAACCACTTTTTCACCCAAGACTTTTTCTTCAGCAGTTTCAGTTTTTTTGTTATTCGTTTTTTCGCCGTCCGCGGCTTTAGCTTCGTTTATTTTAGAGGTAATTAAGTTTCTATTATTGCCGGAAGCGTTACTGCCCGAAGAAGAGCTCCCTTCTCCGCTATTGCTGCCGGATACGCTTCCGCCGGAAGAAGACAATACGCAAGAGCCGCCGCTTACTCCATATCCGGATGCGCAGGCAAGCGCGGTACAGCTCGGGTAGGTTCCGCTTACTTGGGTAGAGTTAGATATGTCGTTGGTAGTGCAGGCGCGCGGCGCGGCAGAGGTTGTTGCCGAGGCGGTCGCAAGGGCGGATAAACTTCCGCCGGATTCAATAATTTTAATGCCGAAATAATATCCGGTGCCGCTGTTCAATCCGCTAACCGTCACCTGCTGGCTGGTGCTGGTCGCCGGAAAAGGGGCGCCGCTGACCGCCGCGGCCGAAGAAAAATTTTCATCCGTAATGGCGCTCGCCGAATATCGGATATCAAAGGATGACAAGGTAAGAACCGGACTCGCCGGGGTATTCCAACTTAAAACAACCGAATTGTGGGAGGTGCTGCCGGCGGAAAATTCTGATACTGCCGGCATCTCGTAGGCGATTACCGGACCGGCAGCAGTCCCGATATTCCCCGCCGCGTCAATCGCCCGTACCATAATTAAGCCCTGGCTCACCAACAAATCAGCTTCAATAGACCAGACAGCTTCATCGGCCGTTTCCTGCCAGGTGGCTCCCCTGTCCATACTTACTTCAACTTTGCTTACCGGACTGCCGCCCAAAGCAACAGCGGTTCCGCTCACCGTATGGCTGGCGGAAGTAGTAGTGGCGTTGGCGGAGGGAACGGCAATAGTTATTCCCGGGCTGGTTTTATCAATATTAGTTATAGTAATTGTAGTAGTGGCAAAATTTCCAGCATTATCCGAAGCGACAAAGTCAAAGGAGCCGTTGGCGGTAAAAGTATGACTGGCGGCATTAATCCACAACAGGCCGCTTATATAATCGACGGCGGAGGCCGTTACGGTTAAATCAGAACCGGTCCAGCCGGTTGAGTAAGGGTTAACGGTGATAACTGGCGGGTCCGTATCCGATGTTAAATTTGTATATCCTTTGGTCGCGGCCAACGCCCACCAGGCGCCGTCAATATACTGCCAGGATTGGCTGGCGGAATGAGCAGAGGCATAGCTCATTGAATTAATAATACTATTGCTGTTATCCGCCAAAGATATAGTGTCGCCGCTGTCCTTAAAACTTAAGATTCCTCCGACATCACTTTCATTAACTACGGCAAGACCGTAGGCCGGCACAGTAATAGAGCTGCTGATTATTCTATAGGTCGCGGTCGACCCCGTTCCCTCCTTTATCTTAAAATTAACAATATTAACATCTGTATTGCCGTTATTTAAAATTTCCACCCATTCATTGTTCAAGACATACACCTCGTTAATTATCAGGTCATTAGCGGCCGCCTGCGTTTTTTTATTAAAAAACACAACCCCGCCTGTTGTCGCGAAAACAGCGAAAAGCGCCAGAGTTGTGTACCGCAAAATTTTATCCATAGTATGGGGAGATGAGTTGTGTATTATTGTTATATTATAATATTTAAAAAAAATATCTGCAAATTATATTTTATACAAATAAACCGGCGTGTCCTTTTCCCGCGGCTTATCTTTAACAACAATATCCCAGTCAGGAATGGTAAAAGCGTAAGAAACGACCCGCGCGCCCGGCTTTAGCTCGCGCTCCAATTTTTTCTTCAGCTTATTCTTAATAGATTTGGGCAGGCCGAAAAAATAAACTACGTCCGCCCGGGATAAATCTTCTTTGAATAGATTCTTCCATTTTATTGTTACGCCCCTGTTTATATAAAAAAGATGGCGCAGTTTGCACCATAAATACAATGGCAAGGCCAATTCCACGCCGATTGCCCGCGCGTTATAATGTTTAGCGGCATAAAAGACAGTCCGTCCGTTGCCGCAGCCGAGGTCGTAAAACACCTCCCCTTTCTGCAAACCCGCCAGCTTAAAAATCCGCCCCAAGTCTTTTTTCCAGCAGGGCACCCAAGGGGCGAAAGAAAGCGCGGCCATGGCCAGATAAAAAAAAGGGATCAAAATAATTAAATAAATTGCCCAGATTAAAATTTCTACACTCATGCTTTTATTTTACCTTTTTATTTTTCTTTTGTCATTTTTAGAGTAAAAAAACAGCGCAAAACATTAAATGCTTACGCTGTGATTGGAGAGTTGTGATGTGGGCGAGGTCATCGCAATGCCCGGGAGCAGGCATAGATGAGCCCCAAAAATTGTTCCTGGAAATCCCGCTTGCTTCGGGGAACGGCTTTCAAACCATTTAAGGAAAATTCTCCCCTATCCTTCCTGATGCGGGAAAATTTATCTCCTTTTGTCCCTGCCCTAGTTACCTGAAAATACTCAATTGAGTAGATATTATCGGTAACCAGGACAAGGCCGATGACCCTGCAGTTTGAAGGAAGATTCAACTGCCGGGCATTCATATCGGGGACGATGATTTTTATATTGCCCACCTCCAGAATGCTTAAGGCGGTTTCTATGGCGTTTTTGAGATGCTCCCGCACCTCTTTCGCCAAAGTGCTGCCCTTAGCATGAGTCAGGGCGACGGTTAAACTTTTGCGAGCAAACGCCGTCCATTCATCTGTTGAGAGGCTTATTACCTGCTGTGAGGGCTTTTGATTAAAATAATTAAGCGCCCAAGCCACAAGGCCCAAAAATACAATAGCGAGAGAACCTAAAAGCAAGATTTTTGGATCCATGGTGATCCATACCTCCTTCTAATGGAACAGATTTGTCAAAAAGTACGACTTTCAATTATACATAAAATTTAAAATTTGTCAATAAAAAAACAATAGCGACTTTTAACTTGACATTCGGGATATTTTATTAACTTTTATAAATTAATAAAGAAGTTATAATATAGTTATCACGTCAAGGAGGTGCTATATGATGTGCGCGCAACGCTCTTTACCAATATTAGTTTATCACACCTGGAATATGTTTAATACTGCTCAAATAGCGGAAATAGAGCGGCATGTTTGGCTGGAGATGGAAAAAATCGGCTTAACGCTCCAGCAAAACAATCTGTCTTTTGCCGATATCGCGCGGGGATTCAATAAATCGGAAGAAGAAATAAAATGGGAAATCAGCGAAGCCTTAAAAATAGAGTGGGTAAAGGAATACGCGGGAATTTATCGGCGATGGCATTGGGAAATCGTCCATCCCATGCCGGATATAATTAAAATTCCAGGGAACTAAAAAGCGCCAGCATTTTATACCGGCGCCTTTTTTATCCAGCACCGTGCCCGAATACCCTGCGGTCTCTGCCGCAGGGATGAAGGGCTATCATCATT
>PFAR01000052.1 GCA_002773655.1 Candidatus Falkowbacteria bacterium CG10_big_fil_rev_8_21_14_0_10_43_10
TTCGGGGTTGATAAACTGCACCAGAAAACCGGCATTGACCTTAACTTAGCCAGAGTCTATCAGGGCATAAAAGAAAAGCGGGAAGAAAAGCGGCGCGAGCGGTATTCGGAAGGCATGCAGAAGGCGCAGGAGGTAATGAGCAAAGGCGGCGGCCGTACCTACGGGCTTTTAGCTATGACCGGCACGCCGGGAACCGCCTGGGAGAATATTTTATCAACTAAATTTTGGAAACAGCGGGTTGGGTGGCAGGGAGGAGGAAAAAATTTAGCCGCGAAGAGGGCGGAAATTGAGCCGGAATTAAGCCGCGCTAAAGGGGAAAGAGACGAGATGATGAAGTTTGGCAAAGAATATGCTGAAGCAAAGCCGCAGGACAGAACTAAGATGCGAAAAGATTTAGAAACTCGCTCAAAAGATTTAGACAGCCAAATTACCAAAGAAACAGACGCTAAAAAGAAAGCTGAATTAGTAAAAGATAAAGCCGGTACAGATAATTTATTGACATTCGCCAGGGACAATTTTAGTGAAGACAAAAATACGGTTAAAGCCGGTATGGACACTATGATAGAGGCGATAGACAGTGTTATAAAAGCCAAGGAAGATCAGATCAGCAAATATATTCCCGCGTACGATTTTGAAGCCCGGGCGGCCGAGCAGAAGGTGGTTAACGAAAAGATGTCCCGGATTAAGGACGTTAACGAATCCGGCGAACTTTTAAGAATGTTAAAAGATGCCATTAGAAATCATGATAAGTCAATGATCAAAGCGGTTACTAAAAAAATGGGCCTGAACGGCGATGATAATGAATATTTACAGCCGCTAGTCGGCAATACCGGCTATAAAGGCCTGCAGGAGATGATGCAGCGGCTGGCCGGAAAAGGAGCAAAGGGGAAAGAAGACGAATTGTACGCCGGCTTTACCGAGCAGGAAGCTTATGGCTTAGGTAGTGAAATTGCCTACACGAACCGCAACACCAACCATTGGGCGGACACCGGCGCTTTTACTATGGGCGAGGATGGCCAGTGGAAAACTGGCACGGAAAAAGACCATGCCTCTTTTGTTCTGTCCGAAACCGGCAAGATGAACCCCCGTGAACAAATGAGGCGCTTTAACCGGCTGGGTTATGGTTCCCACGACGACAAAGGAGGTTATGAGATAGACGCTACCGGCGCCTTGACTTTAAAAAAATTAGACTCCGATTCCGTTTTTAAGGATATGCTAAGGGAAATGGATGAGAGCGCCGCCATGTATCTTACGTCCGGAAAAGCCAGACAGCAGATAGAAAAATTAATAGAAGAGGGTTTTTTTGAAGAATATGATGTAAACACGGCAGGAGGAGCCGGCCTTAATAAGGATGAGCTCATAAAAAAAGGAAAAACAACTTTTAATATTCTTGATGTTTTAGATAAAAGAGCTAAAACCTCGAAAGCTAAAGGCAAAGAAGGATATCTGAAGCAGCACGCGGCTGTAGCGGATATATTAAATAGCATCTAATTTATTTTTATGGCAGAAGAGATAAAAAAAATATTTAACAGCCAGTTTCACCAGCAGGTGGAAGGGGATTTGAATAATATAATTTTGCGCGATGACGCCAAAAGGGCTTTTGAGCTGGCGGATTTAATTGAAAAAATATTAAGCAAGCACCGGGTGGAATTCCAAGAAGACGAAGCCGAGCGGGAGTTTTACCACCGGATTATGATTAAGGCTAAGTTTATCGCTTTGCCCCTGTTGGACAACGCCGACGCGCTGGACCTGCTAAAGAATTATTTTTTATGGCAGTTCCGCATTCCGGATTATGATGTTATATCCAAAATCAACAGCAAGCTGGCCGCCATTATTATTATGGAAGAGCGGGATTTATATAAAGAGGAATTGCGCAAAGCGCTGATGAATAACGGGGAGATGATTTCCAATACAGCCTCAATTAGGAAGATTCGCGACTGGATTAAGGATTATACCGCCCAGGTCGGGCCGGGTCCGGCCGACAATGTGGAGCGCCGGCAGTATTTTACCGATTTAACCAAGAATAAGGAAATTGATGAAACGCACCGCCGCCAGCTGGAACTATTGCTTACTCTTTATGAATTGTTAAAATATCCGTCCTCTACTCCCTTGGGGCATGAAGAAGCATATATTTTTGACATTGGCGGACAGCGGCAGATTTTTAACCGGGGCCAGCTGGTTGATTTAAAAATAGCGGATAAAGAGGAGTATGAAAGAGTTGCTGGCATTTTAAATTCCATGAAAGAAGAAACGGGGATGGAAGATACTCTTAAGGAACTAAAAGATTTAGCCGGCCAGTATCCGGCCGGGAGCCTGGAAAGAAGAGCAGTGGAGGAAGAAATAAGGAAAATTAAAAATTAGGAATTAGAAATTTTATAGTATGTTCCAATATTTGGAAAAATTTAAAAAATTGCCGGCGGATCTGCAGTCGGTTGTCAGCTCGCCTCAAGCGATGAAGACTATTGATGAGCTGGAAGAGAAGCATGGAATTGAGCTGGACGTGCTGGCCATCAAGATAATGGTTAAAGAGATTTCCTGGAACGGTCTGGAAAATTTTTTAGCGCGCGAACATAACCTATCGCCGGAAGAGGCGGGAAGATTGGTTGAGGAACTGGAGCAGAAAATTTTCACTCCGGCGCGGGATTATTTAGGAATTAACGCTACTGCCCCGGCGCCCTCCACAGCGGGCAGGCCAGTCGTGGTTAATGAGCCGGTTCGGCAGGCCAGCGTTCCAGTTCCGGCCCCAGCCGTTAAAAATGAACAAACGCCGTTTAAGATAAAGAGTGTAAAATTAAGCAAAGAAGACATAAATAAAGTTATTCCCGCCCGAATAGCATCAGCGGCGGCGCCAATAAAGGAACCGGAGTTGGACCCGGGCGGAAGCGTTATTTCCGCTATTGATGAAATAATGATGGAAGCCGCCAATCTCGCTGGAATCAGCCAGAAAGACGGCGATCGGATAAGGCGCCTTAAAAATGTAATAAAAATTTTTATCAAAGGAGTCCGGGATAAGTTTGATACTGAAGAAGCGCTGATCAAGCCTTTAGCGGCCGGCGGGTTAGCCTTGAGCAAGGAACAAGCCGGGAAAATTATTAATCTGGCGGAAAAAGAAAGAAAACACCGCGTTCCGAAAAAATTAATCAGCCAGCCGCTCCGGTCTCCGCTGGATTCCCTGTTTGAGGTCCAGGATGTTGATTATGATTTTAATTCTTTTAAAAAACCGGGAGCAGCCGCCCAATCCGGTCCGGTTGAAGATAAGTCATTCAGGGAGCTGATAGCTGAAAATCAATCCCGGCCGGATATCGGCGCTAAGACAAAAGAGGACGACGACCAAACAAAGTTATTTCAGAACCGGACACGGCCATTGGTTATATCGCCGGAAAAAATAAAAGAGGCGGAGGAAAAGGTGGAAGCTAAAAAGAAGAACGCCGCCCTGATATCCCGCCAGGCGGAAATAACTAAAGGGAAGGATTTGCTTGTCCATGTCCGGCGCCCGATTATAAGTTTTGATAAAAATAAGCCGCGGCTGGATGACATTATTAAACCGATCAGCAGGCTACAGGGTCCGGTGGAAGAATTAGCAAACATGAATATAATAAATTTCCGGCGCTTAAGCGCCGATCCGGAGGCGGCCGCCGGCCGGCTTAAAAATAAAATTGATTTATTAGAGGAGGAAAGCTTCACTAAGCGCCAGCAGGGCGTTAACGCCTGGCAGCACAGCCCGATCTATAAGATGTATATAGACTTAGGGCGGCAAAGCATAGATAATTCCCGGCCGGTGGAAGAGCTGATTAAAGAAAAGGGAAGCGCTGGCGACAAAAACATTTTAACGATAGAGGAATTTAATGCTATACTGGAATTAAATAAAGCATTGAGAGTTTAATTCATTTTTATTTTTTGCGTGGTTTGCGCCCAATCTATGCAGCAGTTTACCATACCTCAATTTATCGACGTGGAAGATAAAATTATCGGGCCGATTACTATCCGCCAGTTTGTGATTTTATTAGTCGCCTTAATGGCCTCGGTAATTTCATATAAATTGTCTGACTTCGTTTTATTTTTAACCCTGACTCTCTTCTTCTTTATTTTCGGCGGCGTTTTGGCTTTTTTAAAAATCAACGGCCGGCCGTTCCATTATTTTATTTTAAACGTTGTCCAGACTTTAAAAAAGCCGAAGCTTAGAATATGGAACAATAAATTAGGCAGAAAAGAAAAGGAGATGGAAGAAAAGGAGACAGCGGCAAAGCAAACCGCTAAATTTGAAAAGAAGCCGATTTATCCAAAATCAAAACTGGCCGAGTTGTCCTTGGTTGTCGATACCGGAGGGGTTTATCAAGGCGGAGACGATAATATCACCTAACACATAACATTTTGACTTAATGCTTAATACTCTATACTAATTAAGATGGCGCAGAAACAAAACAAATTAGCCAGCGGGAAAATAACCGCCTCCACCCAGCGTTATTTGGATATTGCCGAAATACGGGACGATACCGTGATTATGAAAGACGGCACTTTAAGGGCGGTATTGCTGGTGTCGAGTCTGAATTTTTCCTTAAAATCCGAAGATGAGCAAAACGCGATTATTTTTTCTTATGTCAGCTTTTTGAATAATTTAGAGTATCCCCTGCAGATTGTCATCCAGTCGCGCGAATTTAAAATTGATGCTTATCTTGAGGATTTGGAAAAAAAGCATTTGGAGCAGACTAACGAATTGTTGCGGATGCAAACCGCCGAGTATTTAAGTTATATCAGGGAGTTAATTTCCTTAGGCAAGATTATGAACAAAAGGTTTTACGTGGTAGTTGCCTATAACCCTCTGTCCAACAAGGAAAAAAGCTTTTTTTCCCGCACTTTAGAGACTTTGAAGCCGGTGACCTTTATCAGGCTGAAAGAGCAAAAATTCCAAAGCCGCCGGGAGGCTTTAGCGGCGCGTGCCGGGAAAATAATCGGCGGTCTTACCAGTATGGGATTGCAGGTGGCGATGCTGGACACCCAAAGCCTGATTGAATTGCTTTATAATACATATAATCCCGATACCTCGCCGAATCAGGCGCTGGTTGACGTGCAAAAGTTAATGGGACATTAAGGAAGTATGAAGTAAGAAGTACGAATTCATACTTCGTAATTATGTTTAATACTCAACAAATAAAACAACAAGAGCGGGAGGCGGTCAAAAAACAGACCCAGGCCGAAGAGCAGCGCGTTGCCGAAGAGCAGGCGTCGGCCGGTAAAACTCGGGCGGCGATTGAAGAGGAAAAGGCTTTCCGGCGCGGAGAAGTTTCCATCAGGGATATAATCGCCCCGGCCGCGCTCGAGGTAAAGCCGAACCACATCAGGCTGGGGGACAAGTTTGTCCGCACTATGTTTGTAATTAATTATCCCCGCTTCATCAGCGTGGGCTGGTTCGCGCCGATTATCAACCTGAATGAGACTTTCGACGTGGCTATGTTTTTTTATCCGGTTCCTAGTTATGTTATTTTAAAGCAGCTGAAGAAAAAAGTGGGCAACTTGGAGGCGCAGATCATCAGCGACGCGGAAAAAGGCGCGGCCCGCGACCCAATCAGGGAAACGGCTCTCCGGGACGCGGAAGCTTTGCGCGATTCTTTAACCCAAGGGACCGAGCGTTTTTTCCAATTCGCGCTGTACATTACGATCTATTCGGATAAAGAAGAGCAGATGGATAAGCTAACCGAAGTGGTTGAAAATTTGCTGGGCTCCCGCTTGATTTATTCGCGCAAAGTTCTGTATCAGGCGGAGCAGGGATTTAACTCCACCATGCCGCTTAATAATGATGAGTTAATGATAACTTTTAATATGAACAGTTCGCCGGTGGCCTCTTCCTTTCCTTTTATTTCCAGCGACTTAACCTCTGACAACGGTATTTTATACGGCATCAACCGGCACAATAACAGTTTGATTTTGTTTGACCGTTTTTCCCTGCAAAACGCCAACAGCTGCGTTTTCGCCACCTCCGGCGCCGGCAAAAGCTACGCCGTCAAGCTGGAGGTGCTCCGCAGTTTGATGATGGGGACGGAAGTTATTATTATTGATCCGGAAAAAGAGTATAAGCATCTCTGCGACGCCGTTGGCGGCACTTATATCAATATTTCTTTGTCTTCGGAAAATAAGATTAACCCGTTTGACCTGCCGCGCTCCATCGGGGATAATTCCCGGCCGGAAGATATTATCAGAAGCGGAGTGATAAGCGTTAAGGGCCTGATTAAAATCATGCTGGGCGAAGCCGCCGAGGGGCAGAAGAAAGTTATTACCAGCAAAGAGGACTCCATTATCGACCGGGCGCTGCTTGAGACTTACGCAAAAAAAGACATTACCGCCGACGCCGATTTATCCAAGGTAGAACCGCCGGTTATGGCTGATTTTCAGGATATTTTAGGCGGCATGGAGGGCGGCGCCGATTTGGCCGAGCGCCTGAAGAAATATACCGAAGGGACTTTTTCCGGATTGCTTAACAGTCCGACCACCGTAGAGATGAACAACCAGCTGGTTTGCTTTTCCGTGCGCGACCTGGAGGATGAGTTGCGCCCGATCGCCATTTACACCATTATAAATTATATCTGGAATGTCGTCCGCAGCGAGATGAGAAAAAGGATTTTAGTCATTGATGAAGCCTGGTGGCTGATGCAGCATGAAGACAGCTCCAAATTCATCTACGCCCTGATTAAGCGGTGCCGTAAATATTATCTGGGCGTAACCACGATTACGCAGGATGTTAATGATTTTTTAATATCTCCTTACGGGCAGGCGATTGTCAATAACTCCGCTTTGCAATTGCTAATGCGCCAGTCGCCGTCTTCCATCGATTTAATCCAAAAAACATTCGCTCTGACCGAAGGGGAAAAATACCTGCTGCTGGAGAGCGGAGTCGGGGAGGGGATATTTTTCGCCGGCAGCAAGCACGCCGCCATTAAAATAGTGGCTTCTTACACCGAGGACCAGCTGATTACTACGGATCCGCGGCAGTTATTGGAAATTGAAGAAGCCAAGAAAGAATTTGACGAACAAATGAATAATACTATTTCGCCAAAAGAGTAAGAAAATTTATGATTTCTTTGGAATTTGGTGCTTGTAATGTAGAATTTTAATATGCTTAGTAAACGTCTTATTGCCATCTTAATAATAATTTTTGCGCTGATAATTTTAATCGCGTTGATATATTTTATATTTCTCGCTCCGGTGCCGGAGCCGGAAGTAGTTAAGGAGGCTGAAACCATTGCCCAGCAGGAGCCGTTTACTCCGGGGGCGGTGACTGCGCAGCCGGCGCGCCAGCCGCGTTCGGAAGCGGTAAGCGAGAACGATTTAAAGCGAATCGCCGGCTCTTTTATTGAGCGTTATGGCAGTTATTCCAATCAGTCCGGTTACACCAATATCCGGGATCTGGAGATATTTATGTCCCAGCCGATGCAGAACTGGGCCCGGGACTATGTGGAGCAGACGAAAGCCAAAGAAGCCGCCAATGAGATATATTACGGCATCAGCACCAAGGCGGTAGTGGTGGAGACCCAGCAATTCAGCGAATCGGGCTCTAAAGCTGAATTTATAGTTAAAACCCAGCGTGAAGAGTCAATTGGCGTTGGCGCCAATGTTAGGGGTTTCCAGCAGGATGCCGCGGTTTATTTGGTTAAGGAAAAGGGAATGTGGAAAGTGGACAGAGTGGTATGGGTAGAATAAAATAAATTGTTAAATTGGTCTATTGCTAAATTATTAGAAAAGGCGATATAGCAATTTAGCAATTTAGCAATAGATCAATGTCAGATAATAATTTGGATTATATAAGAAAGATTAAATCAGCCATTAATTTTTTTACGGATATAATTTTTCCAATCGAATGCCTTGGCTGCGGAAAAGAAGGGAAGTGGATATGCGAGAGGTGCGCCAGTGCAATTCCGATTAACCGCAATTCGTACTGCCTTGGCTGTAAAACAAAAACTGATTTCGGCGAGTTTTGCGATCAATGCGAATCTCAATATAATTTGTCAGGTGTATTTATCGCCAGCGATTATGATAACGAATTAATTAAAAAAACAATTAAGGCATTAAAATATAGGTTCGTCTACGGCATCAGCCGGGAGCTTAGCCGGCTCCTGATTTTATTTATGGACCGGCAGCGCGCTAAAATAAAGGGCAATGAAAGCCTGCCGCGCGTTATAACCGGCTTTAGCAACGCGGTTGCGATGCCGGTGCCTTTGCATAAAAAGCGCCAAAAATGGCGCGGCTTCAATCAGGCGGAAAAATTGGCCGCGGAGTTTGCCAAACATTTCAGGCTGGAGCTGAACACGGAGGATTTGCGGCGTGTTGTTTCTACAAAGTCCCAGGCAAAATTAAGCGAAGCGGAAAGGAAGAAGAATTTAATTGATAGTTTAGCCTGGCGCGGCGCAGGATTAGCCGGCCGGAATATTATTATCGTGGATGACGTAACTACTACCGGCTCTACCCTGGAAGAATGCGCCAAAGTTTTAAAGAGGGCTGGCGCTGGGGAAGTTTGGGGTTTGGTCGTGGCTAAGGGGTAATTTTTGCCGGCGCCGTAAAGAAGGTCGTGTTATTTAAATTTGAGCAAATAAAATCATATAATTATCGCCATATTTTTTTGCGCACTTAGGGCAGTAAGCGTAATGAACGTAATAGTCCTTGGCCTTTTTTCCTTTCGCAGATAAATATTCATCCATTTGTTTTACAAATTTTGACACCGCGTTATACGGGCCGGCGAAAACTTTGCCGATAAACGTGCCCGAGATATTGACATTGTCCGCGTCCGGCACCGGACCGGTTACAGACAGGTATATTTCCGATTTAAAGGCGCTGGGATCCCTGAATAATAACAGGACATCCTCGCTGTTAGCCTCCGCTTTTTTTGAATCTTCAACCAGTTTGCACATTTTGCCGATTTTTTTCCCGAGCATTGGGGGAAACGGGATATGGAATAATGTGGGAACAGTTTCTTTGATAAATGGTTTATTATCCCAGCTATGTGTTTTTTGGTCCCATTTTTCCGGGTTAAATTTGGGACAACACTCTTTGTTTTCGTTACTCATATTTTTAAGTTAATAAATAAGATTTTTTATTATTTTCGATAACGTTAGCTGTATCTGAAGTTTTTATGACTGAAAGGAGTGAAAATTTTGGGTGGAAGCTTTATTAAAGCCGTAACCAGATACAGCTTGTTATATGATGTAATAAAAAATTCTTTTCGTCCCGCAAGCTTGGGGGAATTTAATCGGGGCAAATTTATTTTTTTATTTTTTTCCTACTCTGAGGTTCTGTCAGATAATTTTCTTTAGTTATAACTTTGCCACCTGATTCTAGTTCAAGTTTTTTCCTGGCGTCGCCAGCGATTTGTCCGCCTTTCTGGGCGACTATTTTGTTTTGAATAAACCCGATAGCGTTTTTATCTTTCGCAATCTTGGCAGTTGAGGCTTCGCCTAACATAGAAAAAATTAGCTCAAGGTCATTCATGTGGTCTCGTAAATTTTCTCGCTTCAAATTTTTGAACTTTTTGTATTTGCTTGGCGTCATGTCAAAAGTCGCTTTAGAAATTTCAGCAGTTAAAATTGCATATTCAAGATCTTCTTTAACGCCACGATTGTGCCATTCATCGGTTAGTTCTTCGCGGATAGCGATTCCGCGCATGCGCTTTTCAATCCAAGCGTCAGAATATCCCTTAAGTTTATAAAGTGCTTTGGTTCTTTTTGTAGCCAGTTCAGGGTCTTCAATTTCTTGGATTCTTTCATAACCTACTTTAGCGAGCCAACGCTTGAAAGGTTCGGCGTTAGGAGAGGAGATTGATTGGATGATGCGGAACATGGTTTCAGTGTTGGCGCAGTCAGTTTCTCTCATTTTACCGTCAGAAGCAGACATTTTCAATTGTCCGATTTTTTCGGACACTTCAATATAGCCTTCATTTTTGAGCTTTTTTTTAAGATCACTCCAATATTTACGTGGTCTGTCGGTGCCAGTTAGTACTTCAATGACATCAATTATCGAAAACCACCACTCTCTGTGATAAATGGTTTTTCTTATAGATTTGCCTTTAAAAATGGCTATGTGGTTGGTTGGGTTATTAATGTTTTTCATAATAAACAGTTTTAAAGGTATCAAATTCGATACCTTTAAATTATATCATATATTGGCGAAAAATTTAATCAGCAGATACTTCGTGTTATATACCCCGCAGGGCAAGAGACGTTAGGAGCGTAGAGTTTTGTTTACCGTCGTGTTAATCTATTTCCACCCAAACTCGCCATAAGAGATTTTTTTATCTATATTTTCAAGGGCAAGTTTTACTTCGGGCACCATATTGTCAGGCAGGTTGTTGAGCGGGAACCATTTCAATTCTTCGCATTTTTCTGGTTCAGTATTAGTAACTTTTCCTTCCCAAATATGTTGCGTTAGATTCTGGAATCAAACTTTGTTTTGAGATGGATATCAATATATTCACGATCAGATCCATAGCGATGCATTACATGAACTACTTCTAAGTCAGCCGGCTTTAAGGTTATTCCAGCTTCTTCTTTAGCCTCACGTATTATTCCTTGCCTAGCTGTTTCAGATTCTTCTAAATGGCCGGCGACTAAACCATATTTACCGTCTTGATATCCCGTGTTGGTTCTTTTTAGAAGTAAAACTTGCCCGTCTTTAATGAGCACTAAAAATATTGCAATGAAGATTTTAAATGGTTCATTTTTATTCATAATAAAGGTTAATTATTTAATAGGCAAACAAAATTGTATATAACGTTTCAGCGTATGCGATGTTTTTGCGACCAACGGGAGCAAAAATATGGGAGAGGGGCGAGCCGAGCCCCGAACCGCATACGCTGTGTTATAAGCC
>PFAR01000041.1 GCA_002773655.1 Candidatus Falkowbacteria bacterium CG10_big_fil_rev_8_21_14_0_10_43_10
GGCGCCATAGCCAAACTGCACGGCTGAATATCCGTCTTTTCCCCCGATCTTTACCTGCACGGCAACGCAAGGGCCGGCCGATATCTTAGTTACCGCGAGCACAGTCCCGTCTTCCTTAAAAATCTGGGTCATCTCTAATTTTTTGCCTAAAATAAATTTCATTGATATTAAAATTATTTACCAAACTACAAACTTGATGTTTATAAACTTGCATTCTGTTTGCAAGTTTGCAGGGTACAAAAAAATTCTGGCTATACAACAAAATACCAGAATTAACTTTGGCCTTTGTTTTATTGTTGTATATCTTTGAACTTCTTATTTCCTTATTATATTAGCTTCTTATCAAGGCACTTCCTGCTGGGTTACCTTAACAATTATTAATATATTCTTATACTTTGCAATTTATGATAATTGGTCCGTAAAGAGAATTCCTACCGGCAGGCAGGCGCATTAATGGTGCTAACCTAACCTACATTTTAATTTCCACATCCACGCCGGCCGGCAAACTCAAACTACTTAACATCTCAATCGTCTTGGCGGTCGGTTCAATAATATCAATCAGGCGCTTATGGGTTCGCATTTCAAACTGGTCTTTCGACTTGCTGTGCACAAAAGTTGAACGATTGACGGTATATTTCTTCTTGGCGGTCGGCAGAGGAATCGGACCGAATATCTGCGCTCCGCTTCGCTGCACTCCTTCGATGATGGTTTTAGCCGCCTGGTCAATTATCTTATAATCATAAGCGCGAATTTTTATTCTGACCTTTTGTTTGGCATCATCAGCCGCGGCAGCTTCATTCTCTTTTTTCTTTTGTTCTTCGGTGGTAGGCATTTTAATTTTAAATTACCATCTTAATATAAATAAATTACCACAAACCCCCCATTTATATTTAATGGAGGGCCAAGCTAATTTATTTAACAATCTTTGTCACAACCCCGGCTCCCACGGTGTGCCCGCCTTCGCGGATAGCGAATCTCTGTTTTTCCTCTAAAGCAATTGGAGCGATTAATTTTACAACCATATTAACTGTGTCACCGGGCATGACCATCTCGGTTCCTTCCGGCAGGATAACTTCGCCGGTAACATCAGTAGTCCGGATATAAAACTGCGGCTTATAACCCTTAAAAAACGGCTTGTGGCGCCCGCCTTCATCCTTGGTCAACACATAAACTTCGGCCTCAAATTCGGTATGAGGAGTTAACGTTCCCGGCTTGGCTAAAACCTGGCCGCGCTCAACTTCGTCTTTTTTAGTTCCGCGCAATAAAATTCCGGCATTATCCCCGGCCTGTCCCTGGTCCAGAGTCTTATTAAACATCTCCACGCCAGTAACGGTTGTTTTGACAGTGTCCTTTAAGCCGATTATTTCAATTTCCTCGCCGATTTTAACTACACCGCGCTCAATGCGCCCGGTTACCACTGTGCCGCGCCCTTCAATTGAAAATACGTCTTCAATCGGCATTAAAAAGGGCTGGTCAATATCCCGCTTCGGCTCCGGAATTTTTTCATCCAAGGCTTTTACCAGATCCAAAATCGCCTGGCCGTATTCTCCCTTCGGATTTTCCAGCGCTTTTAAAGCGCTGCCGCGGATAATCGGCGTATTGTCGCCGTCAAATTCATATTTCTTTAACAGATCCCTTACTTCCTCTTCGACTAAATCAATTAATTCCTTATCTTCCACCATATCAACCTTGTTTAAAAATACCACCATATAAGGCACGCCGACCTGGTGGGCCAATAAAATATGTTCGCGAGTTTGGGGCATCGGTCCGTCGGTAGCGCTCACAACTAAAATAGCGCCGTCCATCTGCGCCGCGCCGGTAATCATGTTTTTCACATAATCGGCATGGCCCGGACAGTCAACGTGGGCATAATGGCGTTTTTCCGATTCATATTCAACATGCGCGGTGGCGATAGTAATTCCGCGCGCTCTTTCTTCCGGAGCGGAGTCAATCTGGTCTACGGATTTGCTTGAAGCGCTCATACCGTTTTCAGCCAACACCTTTAAAATAGCCGCCGTTAAAGTAGTTTTACCATGGTCAACGTGGCCGATTGTGCCTACGTTAACATGAGGTTTTTTTCTTTCAAATTGTGAAGTCATAATTAGTCTTACACGGCCCCCGAATTATTTCGGAGTTACAATCCAGCCGTTTATTTTAAATTATTAATATATTTATAAATAAACTTAAACTTATATTGTTTCCAAATAATACCGATCGTCATCTTCGCCTTTGCCGGCTGAAATTTCCGGTTGTCCCGCTTCTTTTATATATTTTGGTATCCTCCACTTGTTTGAACGGCTGTCGGTTTTTTCCTCGGAAAATTCATAGTTCATTTTACCATACTCCGCGTTATTGTCAAGTTTTTGGCCTTTTTCCTGGCTAAACTGGCTAAATTTATCGTCTGATAAATAAAAATCATCAATAATAGGGGATTTTCCCTCATTTCCGGCGTTAGGGGTTATATCTTTATAGCTCATTGTTGAAATATCTTCCGCCTGCTCTTTTGATTCTTTTTGATTATATTGATTATAAAACTCGTCCATATCCTGATCATCTTCCGAAAAATCGCTGAATTCGCTGTTATAATTATCGTCCTCGCCATCATTAAAATCTTCGTGGTCATTAAAATCCTCCTCTAGCTCCTCCCAATTCTCGTCATTATCATCATCCATTTCGCCATCCATCCATGGCTCATCTTTTTTAATTAAATATTCATATTCATTAATGTCCATTACCACGTAACTTTTATTCGGATCGCTCTTGTCCACCACGACCATCTTGTCGCCAGTCCTCCTGACTAAGTTTAAAATTCTTTCTAATTGGCTTTGCATAGGGGAATGTCCCCAACCTCCTGCGGGTTTTTGGGGATTTAAAAAATTACTCTTCAATTATATGACATTTAAACCAAAAGTCAAACTTTTTACCTTCGGCCGCCGCCCTTGCCCTGGATAATTTCTTCGGCCTTATTTTTCGGCACTTCTTCATATCCATGCAGCTCCATTGAGTAGCTAGCCCGGCCCTGGGTCATTGAGCGCAAAGTAGTAGCGTATCCGAACATTTCCGCCAAAGGCACTTTAGCGGAAATTACCTTCATCTGGCCGCGCTCGCGCATTTCGCCCACCTGCCCGCGTTTGGAATTAATATCGCCGACCACATCGCCCATAAACTGCTCTGGAGTCACTACCTCTATATCCATTATCGGTTCGAGCAATATAGGATTGGCCCTTTTGCAGGCATCTTGAAAAGCCATGGAGCCGGCAATCTTAAAAGCCGCCTCATTGGAATCGACCTCATGGTATGATCCGTCATATACCGCGACATCAATATTAACCAGCTGATATCCGGCCAGAATGCCTTTCTCCATTGCTTCTTTTACGCCTTTTTCAATAGCGGGAATATATTCTCTGGGAATATCGCCGCCCTTAACTTCATCGCGAAATTCAAAATTTTTCTTTTCGCCGTTCTCGTCGGCTTCAGCCGGCTTAACCCGCAGCCAGCAATGGCCGTATTGCCCGCGTCCGCCCGACTGGCGGATATACTTTCCTTCCGCTTCCGCCTCTTTCTTAATAGTCTCGCGGTATGCTACCTGCGGCTGGCCCACGTTGGCCTCTACCTTAAACTCCCGCTTCATGCGGTCAACAATAATGTCTAAATGCAGCTCGCCCATGCCAGCAATCAGAGTCTGGCCGGTCTCTTCGTCGCTGCTAACCTGGAAAGTCGGGTCTTCCTCAGCTAATTTTGACAGAGCGATTCCCATCTTTTCCTGATCGACTTTAGTCTTCGGCTCAACCGCCACTTTAATGACCGGATCGGGAAAAACAATATTTTCTAAAATTACCGGGCGCTTTTCATCGCATAAAGTATTTCCGGTAACAGTATTTTTTAAACCGATTACCGCCGCGATTTCTCCGGCTTTTACCTCCTGCACCTCTTCCCGGTGATTGGCGTGCATGCGGACAATGCGGCCGATTCGCTCCCTGCTGTCGGTGGCGGTATTTAACACATAGGAGCCGGCTTTCAGCGAGCCGCTGTAAACGCGCACGAAGCAAAGCTTGCCCACGAACGGATCGGTGGCAATCTTAAACGCTAAGCCGGCAAACGGCTCGTTTTCATCGGGCCTTATTCTTATTTTTTCCACGCCTTCTTCATTTTCGCGTCCGGAATCTTTGGGGTTTATGCCCTCTATCGGCGGAACATCCAGCGGCGACGGCAGATAATCGCAAACCGCGTCCAGCATTTTTTGCACCCCTTTATTTTTTAAAGCGCTGCCGCAGAACACGGGCACGAACTGATTCGCGATTATCGCTTTCCGCAGTTCCTTTTTTAAATCTTCCACCGGGATCTCTTCGCCGGATAAATATTTGCCCATCATCTCTTCATTATTCTCAACAATAGCTTCAATCAGCTTTCCGCGGTACTCCTCCGTCTTTTCTTTCATGTCTTCCGAAATTTCCTCCTCTTTTACATCCGTGCCTAAATCATTGGTATAAATAAAAGCTTTCCGGTTTAAGAGATCAATCACTCCCTGGAATTTATCTTCCAAGCCGATCGGCAGCTGCAACGGATGAGCTCTTTTAGTCAGCCGTTCATGGATTGAATCCAAATCTTTATAAAAATCGGCTCCCATCCGGTCCATTTTATTAACGAAGCACATGCGCGGCACTTTATATTTTTCCGCCTGATGCCAGACCGTTTCCGACTGCGGCTCTACGCCGGCCACGCCGTCAAAAATAACCACGCCGCCATCCAGCACGCGCAGGGAGCGCTCCACTTCAGCCGTGAAATCCACGTGCCCCGGAGTATCAATTATATTAATCCGGCAATCTTTCCAAAAACAAGTGGTCGCGGCGGAGGTAATGGTAATGCCGCGCTCCTGCTCCTGTTCCATCCAGTCCATTTCCGCTTCGCCTTCATGCACTTCGCCGATTTTATGCTTTTTGCCGGTGTAAAACAAAATACGCTCGGAAACGGTTGTTTTGCCGGCGTCGATGTGGGCGATGATGCCAATATTGCGGACTTTATCAAGCGGATAGTCGTTCATAAATTTTGTATATTTCTTCAACAGATTTCATAACAGGTTTCGGAAACCTGTTATGCATTCAGACAAAGGCTATACTATATATAATATAAAACTTCTACCTGGCGAAATGGGCGAACGCCTTGTTTGCCTCGGCCATCCGCTGCACGTCCATCTTTTTCTTAACGGTCGCGCCTTCGCCTTTAGAAGCGTCTAATATCTCAGCCGCTAATTTTTCCGCCATTGACTTCCCCTTGCGGCTTTTGGCTGAAGCTAAAAGCCAGCGGCAGGCTAAAGTAACCCGGCGCTCGCTGCGAACCTGGTAAGGGATTTGGTAGTTGGCGCCCCCAATCCGGCGGCCGCGCACCTCAAGCAAAGGACCTACCTGCTTTATAGCCTTATTAAACACATGACGGGGATCCTGTTTGGTTTTTTCTTTTACAATATCAAAACATTCGTAGACAATTTTCTGCGCTACGCTCTTTTTACCGCGCTTCATCACATAGTTGATAAACTTAGCGATGTCTTTTTCGTGGTATCTTATATCCGGTTTAATGTCGCGCTTAGGCGCTGGTTTTCCCCTCATAAGTTATGTAGATTGTCCGTACTCTGTGTTTATCCGTAAAAAATCTGTGTTTATCTGTTTTGGGCTATGCCTGCCCAGATATACACAAATTTTTTACGGATTCTCACTGATCACGGATTATTTTTTATTTAGGTTTCTTGGCTCCGTATCTGCTCCGGCCCTGTCTCCGGCCGTCCACGCCCTGAGTATCAAAAACACCGCGCACTATCTTATAGCGCACGCCCGGCAAGTCTTTGGTGCGGCCGCCTTTCAGCAAAACAATTGAATGCTCCTGCAAATTGTGACCCATGCCCGGAATATAGGCGGTTACTTCATTGCCATTTGACAAGTGAACGCGAGCGATCTTGCGCAAGGCGGAGTTAGGCTTTTTTGGGGTGGTAGTAGTTACTTTTAAACAAACCCCCCGCTTAAACGGGTTTCCCTTGGACAGTTCGCTCCTTCTCCGGTGCAGCGTATCTAGAACGGTCTGCAAAGCGGGAGATTTTGATTTTGCTTTTTTTGATTTTCTTGGTTTTTTAATTAATTGGTGGATGGTTGGCATAATTTTCCCGTGTAACAAAAAATCAGTCCTCTTAAGGACTCTTCATGTGTATAAATTATTTACCCCTGTTAAATATAATTTTTACCCCAGATTCTAGATTATTATAATTTATAATAGTCAACTCAACTTTAATCTATATGTGAAAAATCATTTAACGGGATTTACAGTATTTAGATTAGCAAAATACTAAAAATGCGTCAAGAAGACCTTTTTTTTATTTCCATTAATCACGGTTTTAAATATATGTTATACTTAAAACATGAGTTTTATCCACCTCTTAAAAACTTCGTTTAAAGTCTTGCGCGCCAACCGGCGGCGGTATTTTTTGACGATTTTAGGCATTATTATCGGCGTGGCGGCGGTGATTATCGTGATGTCGGTGGGCGCCGGCGCCCAAAGCTTGATTTTTGACCAAATCACTTCCGTCGGCTCAAACTTAATCGGCGTTTTGCCCGGTTACAGCGACGAAAACGGACCGCCCGCGACCGCTTTTGGCATTACGGTTACAACCTTAAAACAGGAGGATGCGGAAGCGCTGGCTAAAATAAAAGGAATGGAAGCGGTTACCAGTTACGTCCGTGGCCTGGAAACGATGCAATGGCAGGATAAAAAAACCGAGGCGACTTATGTCGGCGTGTCCGCCGATTATCCGCAAGTTGAATCCGCGGAAACTTCCCAGGGATCCTTCTTTACCGAGGAGGATAATAAAGCCATCGCGCGCGTCGTGGTCTTGGGCTGGCAGGTCAGCAAAGATTTATTCGGCGATGAAAATCCGCTTAACCAGCAGGTAAAAATAAAACGGGAAAGTTTCCGCGTTATTGGCGTAATGGAAAAACGCGGCGTTGAGGCGTTTGAAAATCAGGACGGATTGGTTTTTATCCCGCTATTAACCGCCCAAAAAATAATGCTGGGCATTAACCATGTAAGCTTAATCCGAGGCAAAGTTAAAAACGAACGCGATGTGCCGGCCGCGATTACGCAAGTAGAGCAAATATTGCGCGAGCGGCATAAAATCCAAAACGGCAAAAGCGACGACTTTACCGTCCGCGCGGCCGTGGAGGCGCTGGATGCTTTAAAAACCGTTACCGATGCTTTAAAATTTTTCTTAAGCGCGATTGCCGCTATTTCGCTTTTAGTCGGCGGCATCGGCATTATGAATATCATGTTAGTTACGGTAAGCGAACGCACGCGGGAAATCGGTTTGCGCAAAGCGCTCGGCGCGACTAAAAAAGACATTGAGCGGCAATTTTTATTAGAAGCCTTAGTCTTAACTATTGCCGGCGGCATTATCGGCATTATCGGCGGCGCGGTTGTTTCCGGATTAGTGGCGGTCGTCGCACGTTATTTGGGCTATAACTGGTCTTTGGTTGTTACATTTAATTCTATCGCCATGGGCGTAATTATTTCCGGGTTAGTCGGCGTTATTTTCGGCTGGTACCCGGCGCGCAGAGCGGCGTCTTTTGACCCGGTGGTAGCGCTTAGATATGAATAATTTTCAATTTTCAATTTTCAATACTCTCGCCTCCGGCGAGGATGTTTAAAAATTAAGTCATTGAAAATTGTTTGAAAATTGAAAATTGAAAATTGAAAATTTTATCTGCATATAATTTGTAGATTTGCATTATATTTATGAACTTATTTACCCCACTGAAAATCGCATATAAAGCAATCAGGATGCACAAGATCCGCTCCGCTTTAACGGTGCTTGGTTTGGTTATCGGTATTACTTCCATCATTGTCGTGATAAATATGGGCCAAGGCATTGAAAACTTGATTTTAAAACAAGTGGAAGTTTTCGGCACTGATTTTTTGGAAGTGGAAATAAAAGTCCCTTCTGTTTCTAAAACTTCTTCTGCCAACGCAGCTGGCATCGCGCAAGGCATTTCCATTACCACCTTAAAGCTAAAAGACGCGGAAGCAGTCGCCAAACAGCCCAATATTTCCAATTATTACACTATGTTAATGGGCCAGGATATCGTAAGCGTCGGCCGCGAAAATAAAACCGCTATGCTCTGGGGGGTGTCGCCGAGCTTTTTTCCGCTTTTTAAATCGCAAGTAGAGTTCGGCCGGCCGTTTTTCGCCGAGGAAGATTTAGCGCAAGCGCGGGTCGCGGTTATCGGCCAGGGAATAAGGGAAAAACTATTCGGCGAACGCGATGCGGTCGGCGAATACGTAAAAATCGGCGACAAGAATTTCCACGTCATCGGCGTAATGGAAAAACAAAGTTCCATGATGTTTTTTGACATGAATAGCACTATTTTTTTGCCGATTCGCACTTTGCAAAAACAAGTCCTGGGCATTGACCATATTCAGGCAATTATCGCTTATCTAAAAAATCCAAACTTGGCGGCTGCGACAGCCGCGGACATTACGGAAATTATGCGCGAACAGCACGGCATTACTGACCCCAAAAAAGACGACTTTGCCGTCACGACCATGGAAGAAGCGCTCGGCATGTTAAATACCGTCACCGGCGCAATTACCTTGCTGTTAATGGCAATCGCGGGCATCTCGCTTTTGGTTGGCGGAGTCGGCATTATGAATATCATGTATGTTTCGGTCAAAGAGCGGACTTATGAAATCGGTTTGCGCAAAGCGCTCGGCGCGACCAACGGCAATATCTTATGGCAATTTTTATGGGAAGCGATATTTTTGACTTTCAGCGGCGGAATTATCGGCGTTATTTTGGGTGAACTGTTAAGCCTCGCGGCGGTACTCGGCGCGCGCGCCTTCGGTCTGGAATGGGGCTTTAATTTTTCTCTGTCCGGCCTCGCGCTCGCCGTCGGTTTTTCGGTAATGGTCGGTTTAATCTTTGGCATCTACCCTGCCCGCCAAGCGGCGCAGATGCAGCCGGTGGAAGCGCTGGGACAACAATAATCAATTAAAAATTAAGAATTACGAATTAAGAATGACGAATGAAATTAAACAAAAATTTAACAACAATTAAAAATTCCCGTCGAAATGAGCGGGAATTTTTCATTAATAACAAATATTTTGATAAAAGGCGTGTTAAACAGTTTTCTTTACTGCCGGGTCAAACTTATCAATTTCATCAACCCCCATATTCTTTTCTTGTAAATATCTATCACGAATAAAGATTCCAATAATAGGGTATATTTGCAAAATATTCAAACCCTTTTCGTAAGAAATCGTCTTAATTTTCGATTGTTCCCCTAAACTAAAAATTTTTTTGAAGCATTCTTTGGCTATTTCCATTGCTATTTGTTGCACATCATAAGGATTAGTAGGAGTATGACTTTCAATTTTATTTTTTATCTCCGACCAATAATTATTTACTTTTTCTTCTGCTGATATTTCTTTTGCTATCTCTTTCCCTAATTCAGTCAAGCTAACGGGACTCTCTTTTTTAACTGTTTGGAGATGGGCATTATAAAGCAAATCGGTAGTGGATTTTATATCGGATAATTTATCCTTTACAGAATCTATTTTAGATAATAATGTTTCTTTTACATCCTCAATTCTATCCTTAACACTTTTATTGTCTTCTTTGAAACTCTTGAAGCTATTTACTATCCCCCCTGCTTTATAACAAACTAAAAAAGCAATAATTAAAATAAGCAGTAATACAAAAACTGAACTATTAAGCTGTTCTATTAATTTTAGTATTACTTCCCACATATAATTTTATTCAAAATTTTCAATTATCCCCTTATATTTTTATTATACCATTAAACGCAAAACCCCGCTAAATTGACGCATTGGGACATCTAAAATGTAAGTTTAACTGATACGGTTGGGTCATATAAAATGTAACTGAAATTTTTAATTAAA
>PFAR01000021.1 GCA_002773655.1 Candidatus Falkowbacteria bacterium CG10_big_fil_rev_8_21_14_0_10_43_10
AGGGACGCGCTCTAGCCAACTGAGCTAATTGCCCATTTTTCGATGTACGGCGGTTGGTGCCTCGGGTCAGAATTGAACTGACGACACAAGGATTTTCAGTCCTTTGCTCTACCACTGAGCTACCGAGGCTTTTTGTTGCGGGGGTCGGACTCGAACCGACGACCTCCAGGTTATGGGCCTGGCGAGCTGCCAACTGCTCTACCCCGCTTCATTTTTAAACAACATTCGTTATTTTTGGAATTTGCTATTTGTTATTTCTTTTGCTTTGTAAAAGATGTGGGCCCAGATGGACTCGAACCATCGACCCCCGCCTTATAAGGGCGGTGCTCTAACCAACTGAGCTATGGGCCCTTCGTCGCCCTGATTGTTAAAATTAAAAATAGCCGCTTTATGGCAACTTCTTTAAATAATTTACACTATTTAAACTAAATTGTAAAGGGTAAATTCAATTATTTATCTCGGCACTGATGGCATATCCCCTGAAAACTCATATTAATCTTGTCTACTCTGGCAAATGACTTCGCTATCTTCTGCGCGTGGTCAGAGAGCATATTAACCGCCCCTTGCTCCATAAAAATATCCTTAACAGCCCCGCAATTGTTGCAGATAAAATGATAATGACGCCTTACTTCCGCTTCATACCTCTTTTCCTTATTAACGGAAATATGGGAAATAATTTTATTCTCTTTGGTCAGCCCCGCCAGCGCTTCGTTGATTTCTTTATCGTCCAAATTTCCCATCTCGTCATTTAAATATTTTATTATATCCCCATAGCTGGCGTGCTTCCCGGAATTATCTAAAAAATATAAAATTGTCTTTTTAATTTTCTCATTCATTTTTCTGTCATTCCCGCGGAAGCTGGAATCTAAAAAATTAAATACGTCTTATTTGTGGACACACTATAATTTCCGTTTTCGCGGAAATGGCAATTTTTTTAATTACTTAACGACGTTCCATTCCTTCAACTTATCAATTACTTTCTGGTTCAACATATTATATTGCAAATAATTTCTAAAGTCCGGAGTATCGGATTTTTTTCTCGCTTCCGGCATATCTTTATAAGCTCCCAGTTGTTTTTCCACTGCTTCCTCCAGCTCTTTTTCCTCTACCTTTATGCCTTCTTTTTGCGCTATTTTGCTGATTATCAGGGAAGTTTTTATCCGCTTGACCGCCTCCGGTTTTAATTCTTTTTCCAGCTCTGCCGCGTTTTTCTTAATATGCATCAGGTAATCTTCAAACTTTCCGCCCTGCTGTTCGACATTATGCTTTAATTCATGAACCATATTGCGCGCTTCGGTCTCGACCATCGTTTCCGGCACATGGCTGAAGGTGGCGGAGTCCAATAATTTATTGAATATTAAGAGCATTGTCTTCTGCCCAATTTTTTGTTTCTGTTCAATTTCTAAATTCTCCCTGATTTTTTTCTTTAAATCACCAGCGTCTTTCGCTCCTAAATTCTTGGCAAACTCATCGTTGAATTTAGGCACCTCACGCTCATAAATTTCTTTAATGTCAACTTTAAATTCCACCAGCTTGCCGGATAAATTCTTTTGGTAATGATCTTTGGGGTAGGGCAATTTAAACTCCCTTGTTTCCGCTTTTTTGGCGCCAATCAGCTGTTTGTCAAAGCCGGGAATAATATAATCTCCGCCGATCAGCACGGCTGTGCTTTTGCCCTGGCCGCCCTCAATCGGAACCTTGTCTAAAAACATCTGAATGTCGATTAATATTTTATCTCCGTCCTGCGCGGACACATCGCTATGCGTCTCCGCGGTTTTTATTTTTTCTTGAGCCCGCATGTTTCGCAAGTCCTCAATTACTCCGTCAACTTTAGCTTCCTCTATTTTTACTTCCTCCTTTTTGATTCCCAGATCTTTGTATTTTTCCAGCTTAACTTCCGGCATTAAAGAAACATTTATTTTATATTCAACCGGGTTGTTCGGCGCCACTTTGGTTATCCTTATTTGCGGCTGGCCGATCGGTTTATCATCTTCGGCGATATTATTTTTTATGACGTCAGCCACGGTTTTATTAACCGCAATATTGGCCGCCTCCTGCAGAATCGTTATCTCGCCCACTTGGTTCTTTAATATATTAAAAGGCACGTGCCCGGGACGAAATCCCTCAATTTTCATGTCCTGGGAAATAATTTCGCAGGCTTTTTTGATATGCGGCTTCATTTCTTCCACCGATAGTTCAACGGTAATTTCCAGTTCTTCCTGTATTTTATTTTTTTGTACATTCATAAATTATTTTTTACTACAAATTTAACTGCTGGCTTACAGTACCGGCAACGGAGCTATGCACTTTATTATATGAACAAAGGTGCTAATGCTAATGTAAGGGTGCCTAATAATTTAACCAGCACGTGCAGCGATGGACCGGCTGTATCCTTAAATGGATCTCCGACAGTATCACCTGTAACTGCCGCCTGATGGGCAAAAGATTTTTTTCCTCCCAAATTTCCGGCTTCAATAAACTTTTTCGCATTATCCCAAGCCCCGCCCGCATTGTTCATTGTTGTTGCCAGCAAGACTCCAACGATCGTGCCTATCATAATAAGGCCTGCTTCAGCTTCCGCTCCCAAAATCAACCCCGTTGCGATCGGAATAACTACGGCTAAAACTCCCGGCAATACCATTTGTTTTAAAGCGCCCTTGGTTGTTATGTCCACGCACCTTGCATAATCCGGTTTGCTCGTGCCCGCCATAATGCCGGGATTTTCTTTAAATTGTCTGCGAACCTCTGTAATTATATAGGAAGCCGCCTTTCCCACTGCTCTTATAGCCAAAGAACTAAAAAGGAAAACCAGCATAGCGCCGATAAAACCGCCGACAAAAACTTCCACTTTTGCCAAATCTACGACTGTTAACTTTGCCTCTTCTAAATAAGAAGAAAAAAGCAAAAATGCCGCTAAGGCCGCGCTACCCATGGCGTATCCTTTTGTCAGGGCCTTTGTCGTATTTCCTGCGGAATCCAGCTTATCCGTTATTTTTCTGGTTTCTTCCGTAGCTCCGGACATTTCGGCGATTCCTCCGGCGTTATCGGTAATGGGGCCAAAAGTATCCATGGCTAAAATGTAAGCAGCTGTTGCCAACATTCCCATAGTCGCTACCGCCGTTCCGTAAAGCCCTCCGCCGGGGAAACCCGTTAGGTTTCCTAGTTTAAAAGAAGTTATTAAGGCAACAGAAATTGTTATCACGGTTGCCGCGGTGCATTCCAATCCGACGGAAAAGCCTGTAATAATATTTGTCGCGTGCCCTGTCGTTGATGCCTGGGCGATTTCTTTAACCGGCCTATATTTTGATTCCGTATAATACTGAGCAATAAAAACAAAAGCAATGCTTGCCAATATGCCAACCAGCCCTGCATAAAAAAATAATATGTTGCCAAGCATTTCCATTGTAACAAAATAAAAGGCAATGGCAGATAAAACGCTTGTAATAAAATAACCTTTATTCATCGCTTTCATCGGATCATCCGTTTCTTTCGCCCTGACGGCCAAAATTCCAATAATACTGCAAACAAGCGCGAAGGCGCGGACCACTAAGGGAAAAAATATCCCCGCGACTCCAAAGTGCGGAAATAAAGCGACTCCCAATATCATGGCTCCAATATTTTCAGCGGCTGTTGATTCAAAAAGGTCCGCCCCTCTTCCGGCGCAATCTCCTACGTTATCTCCGACCAAATCGGCAATAACAGCGGGATTTCTCGGATCATCTTCTGGTATTCCGGCTTCAATTTTTCCAACAAGATCCGCTCCGACATCCGCAGCTTTTGTATAAATTCCTCCTCCGAGCTGGGCGAAAAGAGCGACTAACGAAGCTCCAAAACCGAATCCGACAATCAACGAAGGGATTTTGACTATTTCATACCCTAAAAAATCATAAATAAGATAAAGAGCACTGATTCCCAAAAGGCTCATCGCCACAATGGTTATTCCTGAAACAGCGCCTCCGCGGAAAGCGATTTTCAGCGCTTTGGCAAAGCTTGTTTGCGCCGCATCGGCGGTACGAATATTAGATCTTACGGAAATCCACATGCCTATGAACCCTGATAAGAGGGAACAGACAGCCCCGAATATAAAAGCCGCTGCAACCTGAAATCCATAAATCCAATTTCCGCTAATTCCATAAACTACCAATAAAATTAAAGCTAAAGCAACCGTAATCACACTGATAGTTTTATATTGTCTTTTTAAAAAAGCGTTCGCTCCCTCTTTAATTATCTTAAAAATTTCCTGCATTTTTTCCGTGCCTTGCGGGCATTTTTTAATCCAAGAAATCAGGTAGAAAGAAAATCCTAACGATAAAATGGAAATTATGATAGAAATATACAGCATATTATTTATTGGTTATTAATTATTATTAGTTGCTAGTTATTAATTATCAGTTTAGAAGTTGAGATTTATTTTTCTTTTTTGCCTCCTTTCTTCGCCGGCTTTTTCTTCTGGCTTTTTATCGTGTCTTTTTGATCACTCGTTTTCTCTAAATTTTCCGCGGATGGCTGGCCGAATAATATTTTTTCAGTTCTATTTTTTTGCTGATTGTCAGTATCTTCTTCTTTTCCATTTTTCACTTCGTCCTCATCTTTAATATCCGGCTTCTGGTCTCCAATTTTTGACTTCGTGCTTCTTGCCTCATTTTTCTTGCTTTCTTCGTCTTCAGACTTCTCATTTTCAGGCTTCATGATTGCTTTTGCTTCTTTCACATCAATTTTCCAGCCGGTTAATCTGGCCGCCAACCGGACATTCTGCCCGCCCCTGCCAATGGCTAAAGACAGCTGATCGGCGGCAACCATGGCGGTGGCGATTCTTTTGCCTTCATTAACTTCCACTTTCAAAACTTTGGCCGGAGACAGAGAATTGGCGATAAATTTAGTTTGATCCTCGTCATATTCAATGATATCCACCTTTTCTCCGCTTAATTCGCCGATAATTGTCTGGATGCGCGCGCCGCGCTGGCCTACGCAGGAACCGATCGGGTCAACATTATCTTCGGCGGCGTACACCGCAATCTTAGAACGGGAACCGGCTTCACGGGAAACCGCTTTTATTTCTACCAACCCGTTGGAAATTTCTGGAATTTCCAGCATAAATATCTTGCGCACGATTTCATCGCTGGTGCGGGATAAAATTATCTCCGGCCCCTTAGCGGTGGTATTTACTCCTTCCACGTAAACCTTAATGCGCTGTCCCGGCTCATAACGCTCTCCCGGGACCTGCCCATCGGCTGTTAATATTCCGGCGGTCCTGCCTAAATCAACCAGCACTATCCGTCCTTCGCGCCTCTGCACCACGCCGGTTAAAACTTCATGCTCTTTCTCTTTAAATTCTTTAAGCAGATTAGACCGCTCAATTTCGCGGATGCGCTGGATGATAACCTGTTTCGCGGTTTGAGCGGCCATCCGGCCGTACTCCGCCGGAACTTCAAGGTCTGTCTTAATAATATCACCTACTTTGGCGCTTTTCTTTAAGTTTTTAGCATCAGTTAATTGAATTTCCGAACGAGGATTAAAACGCCTTACCTCTTCTTCCTCATTAGGGTTATCAGAGCTTTCCGCATCTTGTTTCTCTTCTTTTTTGCCTGCTTCTTCTGCCGTCTCTTCTTTTTTGTTTTTTTGTTTTTTGTTCTTTTGCCCGCCCGCCGAATTTGCAAAGCTTGCGGAGAGTTTTTTTATTTTTTTGTTGTCATCCGCCTCTTTCTCGCTTGCTCCTTGTTCGCCAGTTGTTACTTGTTCTCCCTCCTCTTCCTCCGGCATATCTTCCACTACTATTTTTTCATCATAAACTTTGGACTTGGCGGTTTCCAAATCAAAATCAACTTTAATGTTTTGATTTTTTTGGCCGAAGTCTTTGCGGTAAGCGGCCGCCAAAGCGGATTCAATCGCCTCCACTACGGCTTCCAGCGTTATTCCTTTTTCTTCGCAGATGGCGCGAGTCGCTGCTGCGATTTCATTTTGTGCCATATAATTAAATGTTTAATTATTTAAAATTATAATTTGTGAGTGTTAAAAAAGCTCGTTGTAAAAACAACCAGCTTTTTATCATCACCATCAGTTGTTCATATGTTATCACGGCTACTTGAAAATGTCAAACATTTATTGACTAATATTTCTGTTTTTGCTATTATTTCAATATCAAATTTGCATATTTCTCATTATCATCTTCCTTATTGCTCCTTTTTGCGATTTTTTTGAAAAAAATGTTTGTGCCCCGCTTACCCGAAGAAATTACTGACGGAGAATAAAAAGCCTAAACACAATTGGCTTTTTTTTATAATATCCAACTCAAGTAAAATATGTTATAATAAATTTTAATAAATATAAATTAAATTTATTTTTAACTTATTACTTTTAATTTATTAATTAAAATAATGTCTGTCTTCGCCGAAATAAGCATAATCATCGCTATCGCCGCCGCCATGGCCGGCGTTATGTATTTGTTGCGTCAGCCGCTCGTTATCGGACATATCATCACCGGCTTGATTGTCGGCCCTTATTTTTTTAATATTGTTCGGACTGAAGAGGTAATAAATGTTTTTTCCGAATTGGGAATAGCTCTGCTTCTTTTTATAGTCGGGCTGGGATTAAACCCCAAGTTAATCAAAGAGGTGGGCAAAGTTTCAATAATAGCCGGCTCGATCCAGATATTTTTAACATCCCTGGCAGTCTATGGCGCCTGCCGCCTGCTTTATTTTTCCCATCTATCCGCCGTTTATATCGCGATTGCCCTGGCTTTCAGCAGCACTATTATAATCGTTAAACTTTTGTCGGATAAAAATGATCTGCAAAAAATATACAGCAAAATATCTTTGGGCATACTGCTAGTGCAAGATATAGTGGCCATGCTGGCCTTAATAATAATATCTGCCATGGCTAACGGGCGGCAGGCCGCCAGTCTTGTCGGCGCTATTGCCGTTCAAGGGATTGCCTTAATCATACTAGCCGGCTTTCTCAGCGTTTACGTCCTGCCTAAGTTAAGTTTATTTTTTGCCCGCTCTCAAGAATTTTTATTTCTTTTTGCTATCGCCTGGGGGCTGGGATTTGCGACTTTGTTCAATTACTTTGGCTTTTCCATTGAAATAGGAGCGCTGGCAGCCGGTATAACCTTGTCAATGTCGCCATACCATTTGGAAATAAGCGCTCGGATGAAGCCTCTGCGCGACTTCTTTATTATTTTGTTTTTTATCCTGCTGGGCTCAAAAATGGCGTTTGCTGATATCAAATTTTTAATCATTCCGACTGTTTTATTATCGCTGTTTGTTCTATTAATTAAGCCCTTTATTGTAACCGCGGTTATCGGCCTGATGGGTTATAAAAAGAAAGTTAGTTTTTCTACCGGAATAACGCTCGCCCAAATAAGTGAATTTTCTTTGATTTTTATCATGCTGGGTGTAAACGTCGGGCAGATAAACGAATCAATTCTCTCGCTAATTACCTTTATCGGCTTAGTAACTATCACTTTATCCACTTACTTAATAATGTATACTGAAAAAATATATAATCTTTTCCAAAAGCCGCTGTCTGTTTTTGAAAGAAAAAACGCCGAAGAACCGGCGGCTTTGCGGGAGCGCTACGACATTATCTTATTCGGGCATAACCGCATCGGCTACGATTTTATTAATTCATTTGAAAAATTAAAAAAGAAATTTATAGTAATAGATTATGATCCGCGGATTATAAAATACCTGGAGGAAAAAAATATTACCCGCTGTTATGGCGACGCCGATGATGTTGAATTCTTAAACGAATTACAGTTAGAAAAAATAAAAATGTCCGTTTCCACTATTCCGGAATTCAGGACTAATGCTTTAATAATCAAAAAAATAAGGGAGAAAAACAGCCAGGCGATAATTGTCTCTATTTCTCACAATATTAAAGATGCGGAGAATCTTTACGAGCTTGGCGCTTCTTATGTTATTCTCCCGCACTTCCTGGGCGGACAGTACGCCTCGCGCATGATAAGCAAGCTTGGCTTTAAAAAATCAGAGTACGCCAAGGAAAAACGAAGTCATCTCGCTTATCTTGAACACCGCAAGGAGATCGGCCATGAGCACCCGGCCAATGAAAAAAACAGATAACCTCCCACCTTAATCCCCTCTCCCAAAAGGAGAGGGGATATTAAAATTTAAAGCCCCCTCGCCTTAAGGGAGAGGGGGCTGAGCCTGCCGGTAAGACAGAGGTGAGGGGTTTATTTAGATAGTTCTTTTTCTATTGCTTGTTTTAAGGTATCATAGCCGACCGCTCCGGAAAACATTTGGCCATTAATGAAAGTTGCCGGTGTTCCCGTGACTCCCGCCGCTTGTCCGCCGGCTGTCTGCTTTTTTATCTTATCGGCGTATTTGCCGCTGTCCAAACAAGCGTTGAATTGCGCGGTATTAAGGCCTAAATTTTTCGCCTCTGTTTTCCATTGCGCGACGCTCATATTTTTCGCTTCATTAGCTTTAAAAATTTTGTCGTGCATCTCCCAAAATTTTCCTTGTTCGCCGGCGCACTCCGAGGCTTCAGCCGCTTTTTGCGCTTCGGCGTGGAAAGACAAAGGAAAATGCCTGAAAACAACCCTTATTTTATCTTTATAGTCGTTAAAAATCTGGTCCATGGCGGCTGTGTGCCGAAGGCAATAGGGGCACTCAAAATCGGAATATTCTATTACATCCACGGTTGCTTCTTTATTTCCTTTTACATATTCATTTTCCCCGTCTATGGGAGCGGCTTCCTGGGCAACCGGCTGATTTGCGCTATCTGAATTATCCGGAGTTGTCTTTGCCGTATCCATGGCCTGCGGGAAAAAAGTTCCGCCGTCCTTAGTCATATACGAATCAATGTTCTGCCCGTTGCCGGCGTCCACTACCACTTTGTAAAGTCCGTTTTCTTCCACCACTTCTTTGACAGTGGCTGTTTGCCCGGCGGGCATTAAATTATCATTGATAAATTTTTCCGCTCTGGCGCTGGCCTCCTCTATGTTAAGTATCTTTACGCCAGCCACTTCGTTATTTTTTGTTAAAGCGCAGCCAGCTAATACAAAAATTAACAATACTCCTAAAATAATTGATTTTTTCATAAAAATATTTAATTTATTTAATTAATAATACAATATATCCCCAAAGGATAATGCTATTATATAAAACTTTAAAAATAGCCACAAGTTTCCAAAAATAGGCAAATGTGGTATAGTAAACAGTTATAAAATAATCCAAATCTGCGAATAGAATCCAAATGCCTCAAATAGCTACAAACCAAATTTACTTTTATTAAATTCACTCTGTTAATTTTGTAGATTTGAATTATAAACTTATGCGAAAATTCACCATAAAATCCCTAAAAGATACGGAAAAACTCGCTGAAAAAGTAGCTGGCCAGCTTCGTGGCGGGGAAGTAATCGGCTTTATCGGCAACTTAGGCGCTGGCAAAACAACCTTTATTCAATACTTGGCCAAAGCTCTGGGGGTAAAAAATACAGTCAACAGCCCCACTTTTAATATTATGAAAACATACCCGCTAAAATCTCTCCCCCTTGCTAAGGGAGGGGCAGGAGGGGGCCAATTCGTTCACATTGATGCTTACCGT
>PFAR01000006.1:0-4750 GCA_002773655.1 Candidatus Falkowbacteria bacterium CG10_big_fil_rev_8_21_14_0_10_43_10
TTAGGCACGACGTAAACCATCACTCCGGTGCCGATCGCTCCCATGGCAAAGAGGATGACGATCGGATAAGCTAAAGCGCTGCGGATTTTCGAGACCAGTTCATGATTTTTTTTAATCTGCAGATAAAGATATCTTAAAACATCCTCCAGGGTGCCGCTGGCTTCTCCGGCCGCTATCATATTAATAAAAAGGTCGTCAAAAACGGCGTCGTGAGGCTTTAATCCGTCCGCTAAGGCGCCGCCTTTATTTACGTGTTCATATACCTGCTCGATTATTTTTTTCAGGCGCTTGTTATTAGTCTGCCGGGCCAGCGTTTTTAAAGCCTTGGACAATGAAATTCCGGCTTTGAGCATGACTCCCAGATGCTGGATAAAAAATATTTTTTCCGACATTGGTATGCGCTGGAAGCGCGTCAAGTAATCATCCACACTCTTTAAAAAGTTTGGATTGTCGTTATTTTTTTCTAAATTTTCATTTTCCCTCCCCTTGAGCATATTATAATTTTAGATTTTTGATCTTATTTAATCTATTCCTTAGTCACTCTTAAAACCTCTTCCAGGGTGGTAATTCCGTTTTTCGCCTTAATAAAACCGTCTTCAATAATTTTTATAATACCCTGTCTTTCAACTTCTTGGCGCAGATCGCTTTCCACGGCGCCTTTAGCTATCAGTTTTGACAGTTCCGGAGTAATATTTAGCGTTTCGTAGATCCCAGTCCGGCCTTTGTAGCCGGTATTGCTGCACTCGGAGCAGCCTTTGCCTTTATAAAACAATAATTTGCCGAAAGATTTTTCCGAATCAGCCACGACTTTTTCCGTCTTTAAAATACTAAGGATTTTTTCAACATTAATTTGTTTTTTAAGCTGGCCTAGCTCTTCTTCGCTTAGATTGTAGCTTTGGATGCACTCGCGGCATATTTTTCGCACCAGGCGCTGGGCGATAATTAAATTAGTGGTGGAGGCGACTAAAAAAGTCGGAATGCCCATTTCCAGCAAGCGCGGCAAAGTTGTAATCGCGTCGTTAGTATGCAGGGTGGAAAGCACCAGGTGTCCGGTCATGGCGGCGTTTATAGCGATTTCCGCCGTTTCATTATCCCGGATTTCTCCGACCATGATAATGTCGGGATCCTGGCGCAACAAGGCCCGCAGGCCGTTCGCGAAAGTAAAGCCTATTTTCGGGTTTGTCTGGCTTTGATTGACATGGGGGATATTATATTCAATCGGGTCCTCAATCGTCGAGATATTGACTTTGGGCGAGTTAAGCATGTTTAAGATTGTATAAAGCGTAGTAGTCTTTCCGCTGCCGGTCGGTCCGGTCACCAGTATCATGCCGTGCGGTTTTTTAATATTTTTTTTCACGATCTCCAAGCTTCCTGGTTGGAAGCCGATCTGCTCCAGGGTCATCATTTTCGGCTTTTCTTCCAGGAGGCGCATAACGATTTTTTCGCCGTAAAGTATGGGGATAACTGAAACGCGAAAGGAAATTTTATTGTTTTTTTGGATAATTTGGAAGCGGCCGTCCTGCGGCAGGCGGTGCTCGTCGACTTTAAGGTTGGACAGGACTTTAATTCTCGCCACTAAGCCGGCGTGGGCGGTTTTAGGCAGGGTCATGACGCTGCTCAATATGCCGTCGACGCGGTAGCGGATAGTGGTTTCCTTTTCTTCCGGTTCAATGTGGATATCAGAGGCGTTTTCATAAAAAGCCTGTTCCAGGAGAGTATCAATAATTTTTATTATTGGCACCTCCGAACCGGGATCGGCCGATTTTACTCCGCTGTCTTTTCCGCCGTCAGTTTCGCTTTTTATGACTTTAAATTCCGCCTCCATGCCTTTGCGGTACTGTTTTATAATATATTTGATGCCTTCCGGAGTGGTTATGTGCACTTCCGGGCGGAAGCCGGTTTTTTTTTCTATAAATTCCAGAATTTCCAGATTCATCGGATCAAGCAGCGCCACTTTGATTTGGCCGCCGGTTTGGTCGAAAGAAATTATTTTATTTTCCTGCGCCGCCGCTTCGGGAATTAAAGCCAGGACATCTTTGCGGATAATCTGCTTTTTTAAGTTGATAAAAGGAAGCTGGTAATAATCGGCGGCGCCTTCATAAATCGACTGCTCGGAAGCTATTTTTTCATTAATAATATAATCTTCCAGGTTCATTTTTTCCGCCGCGGCCTTTTTTACAATATCGCTCAAAGTTTTTTCGTCAGCGATAATTTTGGTTTTGAGCAATATCTTTTTTAATTGGGAGTCGCTAAACATCGGTTAGGGACTTAAGTAATTAATTTAGTTAATTAGTTTAGTTATTATAATCAGATAACAAAAACAATAAAGCCTGAAGACTAAGTAACTAATTAACTGCGTAACTAAATAAATTATACCATATTTTTGTTTAAACACCTAACAGTTGCAAGTTTTAAGTCTTAAGCTTGATTCTGGAATTAAAAAAGGATTCGTGATATGTTGAGGTTATAAAAATCATAAAAGCAAAACAGAGCTCTCATAGTTCAACGGATAGAACGTAGGTTTCCGGAACCTAAAATCGAGGTTCAATTCCTCGTGGGAGCACCACAATTATGACATTATACAAGGAGTGTTATCGTGTGGAAACAACTCGCCATCCGGGTTGGAATTACGCCGACGACGGAATGTATTTTATAACGATTTGCACAAACAAAAGAAGGGAATATTTTGGACAGGTTGTTAGTGAAAAAATGTATTTGAATAATATCGGCCAGATTGTCGTAAATGAATGGTTAAAAACACCAAAGATACGGAAGAATGTAATGTTAGATGAATGGATAATTATGCCCAACCATTTTCATGGCATATTATTTATTTGTAATGATAACGTAGAGACGCCCCGGTGGGGCGTTTCCATAAAATGTGACGTCGTGGACACGGTGAAGACGCCGCGTTGCGGCGTCTCTGGCAGATATGGCATTACCCATAATTATACGGCAGAGACGCCCCACCGGGGCGTCTCTACGAAACGGGGCGGGTATAATCCTAAATGGCAGGCAAATTCGTTAGGTTCGATTATTAATCAATTCAAATCGGTCTGCACCAAACGAATACGAAAAATATCACCCAATTTCACCTGGCAACCCCGTTTTTACGATCACATTATACGTAACGAATATTCTCTGCAAAATATCAGAAATTACATTTATAACAATCCTTTAAAATGGGAAATAGACCGTAACAATCCGGAGAATTTGTGGATGTAAAATAAATAATTGACCAATAATTAAAGCATTGGTAGACTTCAAATACGCAAACCCGCGCTTTTAGGCGCGAGGCAGGCAAGGAGGGAATTTGTTCTCTTCTTAATTTTTTTACGAAAGGAGCAATAAAGCTCATGGCAAGTGAACGGAGTGAATATGAAAAGTTGGGAGTGGACCCTGGCAAGGGCGCGGTAAGAAAAGCTTTTGGAGAAATTGTTAATAATGATTTTCCTAGAGCTTTCTGCAATATTGTCCGTTATCCCGGCCGTCCCGGCTGGGTAAGGACAAAGCACGCCGACGGCGATGGCAGCAAGTTCGTTCAGCGCCTTCTCCATTATAAGGAGACGGGCGATGAAGAGATTTTTCAGGGAATCGTTGACGATGCGTTTTCCATGAATACCGGTGATGTCGCGGCGGCTGGCTTTGTGTCGGATGCAGAGTTTGAGTTTTCCGACATTATCGCCATTAATGCCATTAATGTTCCCAAGGATTTGGTCATGCGGCAGATTATCTTACGGATCAGAACTCTGCTTGAACTCTACGGAGAATATGGATTTTGCTTTGACTTTTTCGGGGGAGAAACAGCGGATTTGCCGGATCAGGTCCAAACGATGGTTTTTGACATGGACATCCGCGCCGCCGCCAGAGAGGAAAACATCATCAAAGGAAATGTTGAAATCGGCGACAGCATTTTTGGCTTTGCCTCCCACGGACGAGCAGTATGGGAGCGAAGATATAACTCCGGCATCGGCTCAAACGGCTTGACATTGGCGAGAATTTGTTTAATGCACTCGGATTATGCCAAAAAATACCCCTTCCTTTGCCGGCCGGACAAACCTTACCGCGGAGAATTTCGCGTTGAAGCCGCGCCGGTGGAATTCGGCGGCCTGACCATAAGCGAAGCGATCCTTTCGCCTACCCGCCAGTACGCGCTTGTCATTGACCTCCTTATTAAGGAGTTGAAAGAGCGGAACGGCTTTCACCTGCTCCACGGTATCAGCATGAATACCGGAGGAGGGGCGACAAAGGTCCGCAACCTTGGCAAAGGCATATGCTATGTAAAAAATATGCCGGATCCGCCGCCTCTTTTTTATCTTTTAAAGAAAGTGACGGGCGAAAGCTGGATGAACATGCACAAGATCTTTAACTGCGGAGTTGGCATTGACGTTATCGGCTCCCCGGAAGACGGGGTGCTGGAGGCGGCCGAAAAGGCAGTATCGGAGAAAATTAGAGTCGGTTGTTTTTTTCTGGGTAAATGCGAGAAGCCTGACGGCGATTCGAGAGGTTTTTTATGAAGTTGCTTTTTTAAGCTATTTTTGCTAACCTAAAATGACAATTTATTGTCAGAAAATTGATCATTTTATAAATAATTTTGCCAGAAAGAGGTGAAAGACATGCGAGAATTAAAAGTTTTACGGATTGCCCTACTAATTTCCGGAGGCGGAACAACCATGCAGGCGATTATTAAAGCTTGCAAAAACGGGTGCTTAAAAGAATTAGTAGAGCCGACTTTAGTTATTGCCAGCAA
>PFAR01000006.1:4777-10414 GCA_002773655.1 Candidatus Falkowbacteria bacterium CG10_big_fil_rev_8_21_14_0_10_43_10
CGCTGGCATGAAGAAGGAGGATGTAATAGTTATTTGTCCGACTGATTTTAAGCAGAAAGCAGAGCCGCGAGAAGCATTCGGCGAAGCGATTATCCGCGAATGCGAGCGGCGCAAAGTTAATTTCGTCGGGCAATACGGCTGGCTGGCGAAAACGCCGGCTAATGTCATTCAACGGTTTGAAGGCGCAATTGTAAACCAGCATCCCGGTCCGCTTGATCCCGGCTATCCGGATTTTGGCGGCAAAGGAATGTACGGCCGGGCGGTGCACGCGGCGCGAATGCTTTTTGTCCGCCTAGTGGCTCGGGAAGGAAATTTTTGGACCGAAGCGACCACTCACCGCGTTACCGAGGAGTACGACAAAGGCGCGTTAATCCAAACCGCGCGTGTTTCAATTGAGTGCGGCGATGACGTGATATCACTTCAGGAAAAAGTTTTGCCGGTTGAACATCTGGTGCAAATTGAAACTCTAGGAAAATTCGCGCTTGGCACCGCCGAAGATTATCAGCGGCTGGAACGGCTGGTTTTACCAGGAGAAGAAGAAAAGTTACGGCAGGCAAAGGAAGCGGCGATGATGCTGTTTCCGAGAGGATGAAAATAACCCAAAGGATGTGAGGTGACTTATGAAAGTTTTTGTTATCGGAGGCGGAGGGCGTGAGCATGCCCTTGTTTGGAAAATCAGCCAAAGCGGATTGCTGTCGCCGAATGGACTGTTTTGCGCGCCGGGCAATCCGGGAATCGCACAGTACGCCACGTGTCTGTCTGATCTGGATATTTCCAACAATCAGGCGGTAGTAAAGTGGTGTCAAAATAACGCCATTGGTCTCGTCGTGGTTGGGCCGGAGGTGCCTTTAGCCAACGGTCTCGCGGACGCGCTAAAAGAAGCTGGAATCCTTTGCTTCGGCCCGACACAAGACGCGGCGCGGGTTGAGTCGTCAAAAATTTGGTCAAAGAATTTGATGGCCAAGAAGAGAATTTCGACTGCGCCATGGGCGTTTTTTAGCAACGCCGAAGAAGCTAAGAGATATGTCCAACATTACCCGAATGGTCAGTGCGTGGTCAAGGCCGATGGTTTGTGTGGCGGCAAGGGCGCAATTGTCTGCGACATACTGCGAGAAGCCGAAGAGGCGATTGATCTGATTATGGTCAGGCGAAAATTCGGTGATGCCGGAAAGTTCGTAGTTATTGAAAAGAAATTTTCCGGGCCGGAATTGTCCATTTTAGCTGTAACCGACGGCAAGCACATCGTCGTTTTGCCTCCGTCACAAGACCACAAGCGTCTTTTGGAAAATGATCATGGCCTCAACACCGGCGGTATGGGAGCATATTCTCCAGTCCCAATCGTTACGGACGAATTGCTTCAAGAAATTATTGAAACAATTTTGCGTCCGGCAATTCTCGGTATGGAACAAGAAGGTTGTCCATACCGCGGCGTGCTTTACGCCGGTCTGATGCTTGTGGGCGACGAACCTAAACCAGTAGTGATTGAATTCAACTGCCGTTTTGGCGACCCGGAAACGCAGGTAGTTTTACCGGTTATTAATGAAGATATATTGCCATTGCTCGTTGCGGCGGCGGAAGGTAACCTTAGCGGCGACAGGATTATTCCGGCTTCCGGCAACGCGCTTTGTGTGGTAATGGCTTCTAACGGTTATCCTGGTCCATACGAAATCGGCAAAAAGATTACCGGGTTGCCGGAGGTGATAAAAGAATTTGACGGTCGCGTTATTGTCTTTCATGCCGGTACAGCCGAAAAAAACGGTGAAACAATAACTGCCGGCGGGCGAGTCTTTGGAGTTACTGGTTTAGGGGTAGACTTAAATCAAGCCTACGCTCGCGCTTATGCAGCCGTTCTGAAAATTCACTTAGAGGGCGGCGCTCAATATCGCGGAGACATCGGTTTTCGCAAATAATTTTTAAATCATCAAAAACAGCGGCAGTGCGGCTTAATTACGCCCATTGCCGTTTTCTTTTTTAAACACAGAAACGCAAAGACAATTATTAATTTTTAAAAATAAGGAATTTGTGGGGTTTTTTTAAATATGCTATTATTTTATTAGGTTTTTTAAAGGTGTGTATAACTTACTAAGATTTTAAATCTATGGCAAAAATGACCAAGGGCCAATTGCTAAACGCGATGGCGGAAGCAACCGGCATGAGCAAAAAAGAAGTCACCAACTTTTTTGACCAATTGACAGCGATGGCTTATAAAGAGGTTAAATCAAACGGAGAATTTGCTATTCCGGGAATCGGCAAATTAGTGAAGATGCATCGCAAAGAGCGCATGGGCCGCAATCCGGCTACCGGCGAAACTATTAAAATCGCGGCTAAGACCGTGGTTAAATTCCGCGTAGCCAAAGCCGCTAAAGATTCATTGTTATAACCTCAATAAGTCATCTCTTTAGAGGATGCAAGTTTAGGGAAATTACAAAATAAAATAAAACAAATAAAAGAACCACTATAAGTTTAGGAATCCTATGGTGGTTTTTTAGTACCCACAAATCAACAAATCCTTTTACAAATATACAAATAAAAAAATAGTATTGGTGATATTTGTAGTTAATTTGTAGATTTGCGGAAGTTAAGTTATACACACTTTTTTAAATAAAATTACATTTCATAGAAATGCTATTTATTAAAATATTTTATAGCAACTCAAATTTTGTTTTTTATTAGTTAAAAAATTCATTATACTTATCCACTTTGACAGGTGAACGAATGTACACTATAATGAAATTATCAATTTTCAATTCTTAATTTTTAAACAATTTTCAATGACTAAATTTTAAATTTTAAAAATTTTAGACATTAAGAAATTAAATCATTGTTTGAAAATTGAAAATTAGAAATTGAAAATTAAATTCTATGTCCAAAGAAAATTATCAAAACTACAAAAAACATTTTATCAATTTTTACCAGCGGTCGCGCCGCTTGCCCAGTTACGCCGAGATGTTAAGCATTTTTAATTTCCAGTCCAAAAACGCCGTAGCCAAAGTAGTGGCTAAATTTGTTGATGAAGGATTGGTGGGAAAAGACGAAACCGGCCGTCTGATCGCCGGACCGGATATGTTCGGCGTTCGGTTGCTCGGCACGGTGCAGGCGGGGTTGCCGACGACCGCGGAACAGGAGGTCGGCGAAGCGTTAAGCTTGGACGAATATTTGATAGAGAAAAAAGACAAAACATATTTGCTGGAGGTAACGGGCGATTCCATGATTGAAGCCGGAATTAACGAGGGCGATTTGGTGATTGTGGAGCAGGGCCGCGCGCCTAAAGTCGGCGACATCGTTATTGCTGAAGTTGACCACGAATGGACGATGAAATTTTTGGAAAAAGAAAACGGCCGGATGATTTTAAAACCGGCAAATAAAAATTATCCGATTATTAGGCCGCAGGGAGAAATGAATATCGGCGGAGTAGTTAAGGGGGTAGCGCGAAAATATTAGAAAATTTTTAAAATTATAAAATTATAAAATTATAAAATTACAAAATTAATAATTAAAAATTAAAATAAATATATGAGGAGGTTAAAAGTAAAAAAACAGCGAGATCGGTGCTATTTTTGGATGATAGGGATAGACGGAAATATCATTAATTATTAATATATAAAAATATGGTGAAAACAAGCATAGGTGTTATTGACAACGCTAAAATAAAAAAATTATACCTGGACGGCTGCCGGGCGAACAGCATCAGGCCGAAGCAGAGGAATTTTAATGATTTTGTGAAATTGCTGGAGGGAGATTTCTATTATTGGATGAGAGGAAATTTAAAATATTTTTTTGAAAACGTTAATCGTTAAAAAAATAAAATAAAATAAAATAAAATTTAATGAAAATGAACGGGTTTTTTAACTCGTTTTTTTGTATTTAGCATAAAAAATCCCCATAGAGCAACGAGGGAGTGTACTCTATGGGGGGGGTGAGGTTGGGCTATTGCGCTATTTGGCGCAACCCGGCGACTTGCCTGGGGCAAGATTTTTGGAAAAATTGCGCCAGATAAATCTGGCGCTAACGGGGCACAAGGCCCCCAGGGTTGAGGGCGTAAATTAAGGTGCTGGATTTATTATAGTATATTTTACATGTTTGTCAAGCCTATACTAAGGCTTCGGCTCGTAAGCAATTATAATACGTTTGCCTATTAAGCCAACTTCGAATTACTCGCAAATCCCTTCAGCTTGTTAAATATTATAAATATTGGTAAAATATAATAAAGAGCTTAGATATAAAATTAATAATTATATGCCAAAAGAATCAGGGCCGCAGGGCTTTAAAGTGGACGTAATAGATGATGATTATTTTAAGGAAATAGTGGGTGATTTATTGGATATTGCTAAAGATATGAAAGAGGCATCTGGCAGTCGCGACCAAGAAATTGATTCCACGGAGGATGAATGGAGATTAAGGCCGGCCGCGCCCAGCAAAACCGCGCAGGATACGATTAAGGAGAAAGTAGGGAAGATGAACCCTGAACAGCTTTCTTATGTTCGGCAACAATTAAATAAAGTGCTGCTTGATAAAAACATGGCGAGGGTTATGGGCGCCGGCAAGCGCCAGGGTTTGCGGGAAGCGCTAAAATGGGTTAATGAATTAATGGCGGAGAACCAGAAAGAACAGACGCGGGAAAAGACGATAACAGAACAGGCGCGGGGTATTCTTGGCGCTGTTTTAAACAGCCGAGAGTATTTAGCGGAGTTATTTGAAGGCAAAGATATTTTTATCCACGACTTAAGCAAGTTCGGCAAAGGGCAGGATTTTGGCATTCAATTCAACGCCAAAGGGGAAGAAGAGCCAAAACTCCTTATTTGCAAAGTACGGGTTACGCCAGAGGATTTGGGGAAAAACAACCGCATAAAATGGTTTAAAGAGAAAAAAGACATGACTTTAGAGAATAATTTAACCAGGCAAAAGCCCTTGTATATTAATTTGGTTTTACAGGAGGAAAATTTAGCCGGCTTAAAGATTTCACTGGCCGGCGGTGAAATAAAGAATGATTTAATTGATTCTGTTAAAAACGATTTGGAGACGCAGCTAGCGGTTATTTTACTTGACCGGATAGGGGAAATAATGGAAAAATCTATGCCGGGAAAGTATTATTTAGGACAAGATATTGAAGAATATTTTTCAAAATACGAAGAGGAATTTAAGGGAAAATTAACTTATGATAAAATTGATTTTCAAGCAGCCGTTGAAGAACTGGAAGATTATTTAAACGATAAATTTCCGGAAATAAAAAACGACCCAATCGTGAATAATGCTTTTTCTATAATGGGTCGTATGAAAGCGGACAAAGAGCAAGAAGATCTAACACCTGCGATGTGACAGGATTGCATTGATATCTTCCCTGCCCATATAAAAGATAGCGACTCTCTTGGCAGGTTTGTTGCCGTCGCGGAACAAAAGAACGATCTTGCAGCCTGCAGCTGTATTTTTTCTGTATTTTGTTTTTATCGGCACGGCCATCATCCTTTCTCAAAGGTTAATTTTTTATTATGCGGTTGTTTTTTTAAAAAGTCAAGTATCAGTATCAGATAAAAATAACCGCGCTTGATAAATCCAGCACCTTGACCGCAGGGTATTAAACCCTGCGGCAAGAATGATGATAGCCCTTCATCCCTGCGGCAGAGACCGCAGGGTATTCGG
>PFAR01000006.1:10428-19941 GCA_002773655.1 Candidatus Falkowbacteria bacterium CG10_big_fil_rev_8_21_14_0_10_43_10
CCATCAGTAAGGGCGCCATAAAAAATTTTAAATTAATATAAATATATGGTTTTTTGTATATCAAACATGCCAAGCGTTGAAAAATCCAGCCGGCGAAAAAATTTTCAAGCGGGAGAAATGTCTGGGGATGGTTTAAAAAATAAAGATGTCGCGGAACTTGAATCAGAATTGAGAAAATTAGAATGGCAGTATAAAGAGCTGGCCGGCAAAGAGAATAGAACTGACGGAGATTTGCAGGACATGAGGGGATTATCAGAAAAAATTACAGCATTGCGCGCTGAAATAAGGCAATCGGATAAGCGTAGGAGAATTGCCGCGGCCTAAGCTGTAAATTATTCGACGGGGTTTACATATTTAAATATATAAATACTCCCGTTATTAATACTGGCGGTTTCGTCGGCTTCCATCCTCGCTTCCGCTAAAATTTTATCAAACGCCCACCAATAGCTGTTCAGAACGAAATAAGCCGTGTCCGTGTTAACCAGATTCGCCGCCTCCAGGGCGGTTTTTTTGTCGGCTTTTTTATAGACCATTTTTAAGTAATATTGGTATAGTTCTCCCCCTGTAGGAATAGGGTAATAAAAAGTTTCGGCGCCCCCTCGCCCGTTGGGAGAGGGCGAGGGGTAGTATTTTTTAAAGCCAAATTCGTAGAGAGCGGCGGCGCTTACCTGCTGGTTCGCGAGCACGATAAAATTATCATCCGGAGAATTATCTTCAATCCAGCGGACGGCTTCAATATCGGCCTGCGAGGTGGAATAACCGCGGGAATTAAAATAGTTGTCAAAACGGGGATAGGAAATATAAAATGAAGAGCAAGCCAGAAAAACCAAAAAACAGACAAATGAGTATTTAATAATTTTGCCTTGTTCCAGAATGGCAGATATGAATTGCGACAGAGCGAGTAAAATAAAGGGCAGGGAGAAGAAGGCGGCGATTTGCAGAATACGGCCGGAAAAGTTTGATTGTTCGTAGTCAATGAGATAGTTAAAGTTGATAGTTTTAGTGATGAAATAAGATATAAATAACGAAATGGACATTAAAATATAAGTATTTTGTATCAACCCTCCGGGACTACGCGGGCGGGCAGGGTATTTTGTATCAAGTATTTTTTTGTAATAAATAATTATGCCGGCAATGATAAGCGATGCAGCGATAAGACCGATATTAAAGCCGTATAGGTATATGAAATTTAATAAAAATGTTTCTTGGCCGCTGAACCAGAATTGAGGGAGATGCCAGACGGAAACGGAAGTTTCTGCGGCCGGAGCGTTGATGATAGAGCTGGTTTTATTGTTTAAATAAAAGGCGGCGGGCAGAGCGAAGATTGATAAAGCATAAAGTATGAAGTATGAAGTATTAAGTATTTTTTTAGACGTAATATATTTTTTTGCGAGCAGTATGGAGGTAAAAAGCAGAGCGGGGATGCCGGCGATGGGGTGAATAACAAGAGCGGCCAATGCTAATGAAGCATGAAGATTGTTATTTAGACTTAATAATATTATTAATATCAAAAATAAATTCGCGAGGTTTTGCGGAGTGGTGACGATAAAGATGGTGAAGGGGAAAATAAGGGTAAATAAAGCGGTTAATTTAGCAACCCGTTTGTCTGCGCCCAATGATTTTATTGCTTGATATAAAGCGAAAGGCAAAGTCAGCGCGGCGAGCACGGGCACTAGTAGTTTGTCTAACCAAATAATCGGGATAAAAGTTAGCTTATGCAAAATAACAATGAGAGCATATTGGCCAAGATAGTACCATGGCTTGGGATAAACCGCGCCGGTTGCGTCAATTAATTTTTCCGTGGCTTGATGGATAAAAGGGTCGAAGCCGCAGCCGATGCCGTAAATTATTAAAGCTACGCTAAAGATGAGTATGAGATATGAAGCATGAAGCATGAAGCATATAAATAACGGCAATTTTGTTTTAAAGATGATTGCAAGCAAAAAAAATGTCGCAATGGCGAATGTCAAGAAAAAATACCACGGGACAATCTGCCAGGGAGAAATAATGGATTCGCTTGTTGTCGCGCGGAAAAGCAAAATAAAGCTCGCGCATAAAAATACGGCATATGCCGCAATATATAAAATGCCCAATCGTTTAATACTTGATATTTCCCCGAATGCTACCAGAGCCGCGCTCGGCGCAGCTTTGACTTTATGAATTTTATTTAGTATAATTAAAGCAATAATAGTTAAAATTAGCGTTAAAAAAACGCCCGGATAATTGAGTTGGTAAAAGCGGTAAACAGCCGCGCCAAAAACAGCAAGCAAACTTATTAAAAGGATGGAGTTATAATATAATTTATTCATAATATTTATAACACAGTATATGCTTATTCCCGATGATAAGCAATACCAATCAGCGAGCAAAGTTTATTGGCACGATAAGGCATTGGCAGCCACTTTTTTAAGGCTTTTTCCCAAAGCTGTCCGCCCCAACCATCTGACCATGTTCCGTTTTTTAGCGACTCCTTTTATGGTGCTGTTGATGCTTTATGAGAGCTATGAAATAGGTTTATGGGTTTTTTTAATCGTCGCTTTTACCGACGCTTTGGACGGTTCAATGGCGCGTACCCGCGACCAAATCACTGAGTGGGGAAAAATTTATGACCCGCTGGCTGATAAATTGCTAATCGGGTCCATGGTGTTCGCTATCGTATTGCGTTATATAGATTTTTTTGCCGCTATGATAATAATCGGGATGGAAGTGCTGATTATTACCTCGGCCTGGTGGCGGAAGCATAATGGCCAGTCGGTTGAAGCGAATGTCTGGGGAAAGATTAAAATGCTTCTGCAGGTAGCCGGTACGATATTTCTGCTGTTGGCGATTATTTTCAATTTAGAGGCGCTGTTGCCTTTCGGCACCGGAGCGTTCTACCTGGCAATCGCTTTTGCGATAGTGAGTTTGCTTACTTACGGATTTTAAACGCATAACGCATAACACACGATATATAAAATATTAAAATATGAGTAAGAGAAATTACAAAATATATGATGATTTTTTAAAAAGCGGCGGAGAAAATGCCTGGCAGAAAGAATGGGATGAATGGAAGCTATATCAGGCGGATGATTTTTCCAAAAAAGAAAAAAAATATGTTCTGGTTGAGTTTCCTTATCCGTCCGGCGTCGGATTGCACGTGGGGCACGTGCGCTCTTATACCGCCCTGGATGTTATGTCGCGCAAGCTAAGGATGCAAGGATATAATGTCATGTATCCGATCGGCTGGGATGCATTCGGCCTGCCTACGGAAAATTACGCGATTAAAAATAAAATCCATCCGCGCGCGGCAACCGAACAGAACATTGCCACTTTCAAAAAGCAAATGAAAAGTTTGGGGCTCTCTTTTGACTGGCCGCGCGAGGTCGATACTACCGACCCGAAATATTACCGCTGGACGCAGTGGATTTTTTTGCAATTGTATAAAAAGGGTTTGGCGTACAAAAAGAAAATGCCGATTAACTGGTGCCCGTCTTGCAAAATCGGCCTGGCAAACGAAGAAGTTGTGGACGGGAAATGCGAGCGTTGCGGCACGGTCGCGGAGCAGCGCGAAAAAGAGCAATGGATGCTCGCGATTACCAAATACGCCGATAAATTAATAAAAGATTTGGACACGGTTGATTATTTAGACAAAATAAAAACCCAGCAGATAAACTGGATTGGGAAAAGCGAGGGAGCGGAGATAGAATTTAAAGTGCCAATTAATGTTGATGTTAGGCTGGGTTTTAAAACCCAGCCTAACGATACAAGCAATCATGTCGACGAGGGTTTTAAAACCCAGCCTAACGACGAAAATAAAACAACATGGTTTTTAACATTTTCAACCAAGGAGCGTGAAGAATTTTTTGATAATAAGGAAGAATGTTTGTATATAATGAACGCAATATTTAACAGTTGTTTAAAACATAATTTTATTCTACACGAAATATCTGTAATGAAAGACCATATTCATTTAATTTTAGATACTGATAAAAATATACCAGTTGAAAAAATATATAAATATTTAAAAGGCTATAGCGCTAAAAAATTTAATGATAGATTTGGACGCGATCTTGCGACTCAGAAAAATTCTAAGGGATTTCACTTATGGACGCCAAAAGGTGAATATTCAATTATTAAAGATGAAAAGCGATATAAATCTGTTTTACGATATATCCAAAACAATCCAGAAAAAGATAGATTAAATAAAAAAGAAAGGTTGTTTTCTGAAAATTTAAATAATTTATATTATATATTAAAAATTTTTACTACCCGCCCCGATACTTTATTCGGCGCGACGTATATGGTGCTCGCGCCGGAGCATGAATTAATTAAGATTTTAAACAATGCGGACGTTAGGTTGGGTTTTAAAACCCAACCTAACAATAAGTTGGAAGTTGAAAAATATATAAAGCAGGCGCAGAAGAAAAACGATTTGCAGCGTGCGTCTTTAGAAAAAGAAAAAACCGGCGTGGAGTTGAAAGGCATTAAAGCGGTTAATCCGGCGAATAACGAAGCCATTCCGGTTTGGATTGCGGATTATGTTTTAGCCAGTTACGGCACGGGCGCGATTATGGCCGTGCCGGCGCACGATGAGCGGGATTGGGAATTTGCAAAGAAATTTAATTTGCCGGTAAAGTTTGTTATTCACCCAAAGGTTTTTTCTTATCAAAAAGATGTAGATACTTGGCAAACTGTTGAAAATATTTTTTCAGAAAAAGACAAAAATACGAATGATTGGTTAACAAAAAGATTAGAAAAAATAGATAGGCCAGTATTAGAAGTTGGTAAATTGATAAATTCAGATAAATTTGTTGGATTACATTCCGTTGATGCAAAAAAAGAAATTATTGAATATGTCGGTGGTATTATGAAAACGCAATACAAGCTCCGTGACTGGATTTTTTCCCGCCAGCACTATTGGGGCGAACCGATACCCATCATTTATTGCCATAAATGCTGGGAAATAACAAGTTCCAAATCACAAATTCCAAAATTAAGAGAAGGAATTGATTATATCGTTGAAAATGGCGTGGGATACATTATTCACTCAGTTTCAGAAAAAGATTTGCCGGTGGAACTGCCAGAGGTTGAACATTATGAACCAACCGATACGGGTGAATCGCCTTTAGCGGTGATGAAAAATTGGGTAAATACCAAATGCCCGCAGTGTGGCGGGAATGCCAGGCGCGAAACCGACACGATGCCGAACTGGGCTGGTTCATCCTGGTATTTCTTGCGCTACTGCGATCCAGAAAATAATAAAGCGCTTGCTGATGCCAAAAAATTAAAATATTGGCTGCCGGTTGATTTATATAACGGCGGCATGGAGCATACCACTTTGCATTTATTATATTCCCGATTTTGGAATAAATTTTTGTATGACTGCGGCGTGGTGCCGGTCAGCGAACCGTACGCCCGCCGTGTTTCGCACGGCATGGTGCTGGCTGAAGACGGCAAGAAGATGAGCAAGTCATTAGGCAACGTAATCAACCCGGATGAGATAATTAAAAATTTCGGCGCGGACAGTTTAAGGTTATATGAAATGTTTATGGGGCCTTTTTCCGAAACAATTCCCTGGAGCACGGAAGGTGTTAAAGGAGTAAGGAGGTTTTTAGAGAAAATTTGGGATTATTTTGAGAGTTGGGAAAGTAGTTATAATAAAGATGTGCGTGATAAGAAGGAAAATAAAGAATTGTATCAAGAAGAGAGCTTGAATGACAGAATAAATACTCTATTGCACAAAACAATTAAAAAGATTACCGAAGACATTGAAAGCATGAAATTTAATACTGCGGTTTCAGCGATGATGATTTTTGTAAACAGAATTAGGCAGGATTTAACACCAGAAAAGGTTATAAATAGAAATATAATAGTAAAAAGCCAGACTCTTGATGCTAACATGTCTATTCCGCAGTTAGAAAAATTTTTAATAATACTCGCGCCGTTCGCGCCGCATATCGCTGAAGAATTATGGTTTCGTTTGGGTAACAAGGAAAGTATTTTTAAACAAAGCTGGCCGAAATATGATGAAAGATTGACAAAAGATGAAATAATCCAGTTGGTCGTGCAAATTAACGGCAAATTGCGCGACATAGTAGAAGCAGCGGCTGATATTTCCGAAGCGGAAGCGAAGGAAAAGGCATTAGCCAGCGAGAAAATTAAAAAATGGACAGAAGGCAAAAAAGCGGTAAAAGTGATTTTTGTTAAAAATAAGCTAGTTAATATAGTAATAAAATAATTTTTATGATAGAGCAAATAAAACACATAAGACTGGAGAATAAAATTCATACCCCAAGTCAAAAAAGCGAAATTTTAGCGGATAAATATTAATATAAATTTTATGCAAGCTTATTGCGTAAAGTGCAGGGGAAAAAAGGAGATTGAAGACGGCCAGGAGGTTTCCATGAAGGGCAAAGGCGGGAAAGAGCGCCGGGCGATAAAAGGAAGATGCCCGGTTTGCGGGACCACCATGTTCCGGATATTGCCTTCAGCCTAGTTGTAATTTTCAACATTTTTATTTAACGGCATTAGTTGCTCGTCTAATTATTTTGTGATATAATATAATTAGGTTGCCTACCTTTTGGCCTCAAATCATTGGGTTCAATCCCTTATTTGCCAAGATTGTAGGCGGCCTCTAAAAGTGCGGCTCCGACCGCTTTTTTTGTTGATCCGTCCATATCGCTTTGCGATTGAGCGGACAAGCCAATGACTTAAGTTTTTATTGACATAAGTTAAACCAAAAGGTAAAATTGTAATGTAATTTTAAAGACAGGAATATGCGATTGTCCACTCTGTTTACCAAAACAACAAAGGATGCCCCGAAGGATGAACTAAGTTTAAACGCCCGCATTTTAATTCAGGCCGGCTTTATTGATAAGCTGACCGCCGGCGTTTATACTTACCTTCCGTTAGGTTTGCGGGTTTTAAAAAAGATTGAAAATATAATCAGGGAAGAGATGAACCGGGCCGGCGGCCAGGAGGTTTTAATGCCGGTTCTTTCCCCGAAGAAAAATTGGGAAACAACCGGCCGCTGGGAAAACTTCAGCGCTCTGTTTAAATTATACGGGGTGGATAATAAAGAATACGCTTTAAATCCGACCCATGAAGAAATAGTGGTTCCTTTGGCGCAGAAGCACGTCCTGTCATATAAAGATCTGCCGGTTTATATTTATCAGATTCAAAATAAATTCCGGCGGGAAAAGAGGGCCAAGTCCGGAATATTGCGCGGGCTGGAATTTATGATGAAGGATATGTATTCATTCCACGCGAACGAAGAAGACCTGGACCGTTTTTATAAGGAAATGCAAAAGGCTTATTTTAAAATATTTAAGCGTTGCGGTCTGTTGGACAAGACTTATCTTACTTTCGCCTCTGGCGGCAGCTTTTCCAAATACTCCCATGAATATCAGACTATCACGCTGGCGGGAGAGGACGAGATTTATATCTGCCAGGACTGCCAGATAGCGATTAACAAGGAGATTGCCGATGAATTAAAAAATAAATGCCCCAGCTGCGAAAGCAAAAATTTAAAAATGGAAAAAGCCATTGAGGTGGGCAACATTTTCAAATTAGCCACTAATTTCAGCGATCCATTCGGCTACCAGTATATTGACGAAACCGGAAAGAAAAAACCGGTCTGGATGGGCTGCTACGGAATAGGCCTGGGACGAGTAATGGGCACTATCGCCGAAGTTTGCCATGACGATCGGGGAATAATCTGGCCTAAAGAGGTAGCCCCTTTTACTGTGCATTTAATTCAGGTTGCGGCTAAAGACGCGGAAGAAAACAATAAAATTAAATTAACCGCGGAAAAAGTATATAAAGACCTGCGGGAAAACAGCATAGAAGTTATTTTTGACGACCGCGATGAAGGAACCGGCGCCGGGGAAAAATTTGCGGATGCAGATTTAATCGGCTGCCCGATACGTTTAGTTGTCAGCGAACGTTCGCTCGACCAGGACAGCGTGGAAGTTAAGAAGCGGGGCGAGGAAAAAAAGGAATTGATAAAAATAAAACAAGTTTTAAGTTTAAAGTCCTAAGTCTTAAGTTGTAAGTTTATGGATAATTATCGGGGAATAATAATAGAAGAAAGCAAGGTTAGCAAAGGGATTCGTGCCATTCGGATAGTTGCAAGGACAATTAAGCCAGTAATAACTTTTTGAACATTATGTTTAATAAATTTTTAGGGAGATTCAGCAAGGATTTGGGAATTGATTTGGGCTCCAAGTCAACTCTTATTATTACCAAAGATAAGGGAATTGTGATTAATGAGCCGTCGGTTGTCGCCATCAATACGCGGACCGACGAAGTTATCGCTGTCGGCAACGATGCCGCGAAGATGTTCGGCAAAACCCCGGCCCATATTATAGCCATCCATCCGTTAATCGGCGGCGTGATCTCCGACTTTGAGGTAACGGAAAAAATGTTAAAGCATTTTATCGACAAGGTGCACTCGGAAAATTTTACCTTGGTGCCGCGGCCGCGCGTGGTAATCGGCATTCCGCTTGATATAACCGAAGTGGAAAAAAAAGCGGTGGAAGACGCCACAAAATCAGCCGGAGCGCGGGAAATATTGTTAGTGGAAACCGCGATGGCCGCCGCCATCGGGGCGCGGTTGCCGGTTTTGGACGCGACCGCCAATATGATTGTTGACATTGGAGGGGGAACGACAGAAATTGCCGTCATCTCCTTGGGGGGAGTCGTAACCTGGAAAACTTTGCGCCTTTCCGGAAGCCAGTTTGACAGCGATATTGTCCAGTACGCCAGGGAAGAATTCAATATATTAATCGGCGAGCAGGTCGCGGAAGAAATAAAAAAAAGAATCGGGTCGGCTACGCCCCTGCCCGAGGAAATAGAGATGCCGATGCGCGGGCGGGATTTAGTCAACGGCCTGCCGAAAGAAGTTATTATAAATGACAGCCAGGTGAGAGAGGCTTTATCGCGAAGCGTCTTTCACATTATTGAAAATATCAAAGCGACTTTAGAGATGACGCCGCCGGAGCTGGTTTCCGACATTTATGAACGAGGCATCATCCTTACTGGCGGCGGCTCAATGTTGCGCGGTTTGGACAAGGAAATCGCCCAAGCCACTAAAATTCCAGTAAGAATCGCCGATGATCCGTCTACCTGCGTAGTGCGCGGGGCGGGAAAAATTTTAGAGGACCTGGAAATGTTCAAGAGCATCTTTTTATCCAGCGCCAGCAATTAGCCCTTGCCCCCAGCCCCCTCTCCCAAAAGGCGAGGGGGTTTTAGCAGTTTTATATAATCTTTTTATTTTATTATATTTTTTATATTTTAAATTTTTTTTCTTTTATCCCCTCTTCCTCCAGCGGGGGTTAGCCCGCCTGCAACGCTTCGCGTAGCGATGCGGGCAGGGGGTTAAGGGTTATGTTTAATCTGTTTAACAAAAAAATAATTACAATATTTATATCGGCAGTGATAATTATCGGCCTGCATTATTTTGGCGCCCTGGGAGTTATTGAGGGTTATGTAACATCTTTTTTAAAGCCGGTGGAAAGGCTGATTTTCCGAAGC
>PFAR01000026.1:0-5524 GCA_002773655.1 Candidatus Falkowbacteria bacterium CG10_big_fil_rev_8_21_14_0_10_43_10
GTTTAATAAATTTTCTACATTGCCGCCCGGCGGATCAGCGGTCGGATTAACGTAGGCCAGTACCGAATGGATTAAAACAGCGCCAACCGTACTCACGACCGTTAGCGCTAAAATATATGCCGATAATTTTAGAAATTTTTTGATAAGCATGGGGATGTTTTAAAGTAATGTTATTATACTATTTATTTTTTGTTAGCGCAAACTTTGATAAACTCCACAAACAACGGATGCGGTTCTAATGGCCGCGATTTATATTCAGGATGAAACTGTACACCTATAAAAAATGGATGGCTGGTTATTTCTACCGCTTCCACCAGTTCATTATCCGGTGAAGCGCCGCCAATCGCCATGCCTGCGGCTTCAAATTGCTTGCGATATTGATCGTTAAATTCATAGCGGTGGCGATGACGCTCGCTAATATCCAGCTTATTGCCATAAGCTTTGGCGATATGCGTACCCGGTTTTAACTTGCACGGCCAGGCTCCAAGCCGAATAGTACCGCCGTATTGTTTTTTCGCTAAATATTCTTTTTGATTAGGCATAATATGAATAACCGAATGCGCAGTTTTAATGTCAACCTCTTCGGAATTAGCATCCTTAAAACCAAGAACATTGCGCGCAAATTCAATCACGGCCATCTGCATGCCATAACACAAACCGAAATATGGCTTTTTGTTTTCGCGGCAATACCTGATAGTGGCGATTTTCCCTTCCGCTCCGCGGCTGCCCCATCCTTGCGGCACGATAATGCCGTCAAATTCAGCTAATATTTCAGTTCCCTGCTTTTCCACTTCTTCCGCGTTAATCCAGCTTAGTTTTGGTTTTACGCCAATAACGCCGCCGGCATGCTTTATCGCTTCAATGACAGAGATATAAGAATCGGACAAAGTAAAATCGCCGGTGCCGAAATATTTGCCGACGATGCCGATTTTAACTTCCTGTTTGGCATTTTTAATTTTTTCCGCCATCGCCCGCCAATCAATCAGGTCTTTCCGGCGCGGTTTTAAATTAAATTTTTGCAAAATTTTATCGCCCAAATTATCTTTTTCAAAATTAAGCGGGATTTCGTAAATAGAATCCACATCCGGCGCGGAAATAATATCGCCTTCCTGCACATTACAAAAGGTGGCGAGTTTCGCGCTGCGCGGCCCGTCAATCGGCCGTTCAGCGCGCGCCAAAATAAAATCCGGCTGAATACCGGCCGCCTGCAGGCTGTGCACGGCATACTGGGTCGGCTTAGTTTTCATTTCGCCGATCTTGCTTGGAATAGGCAAATAGCTGACCATTACAAACAAAACATTCTGCGGATTGGCCAGATGCATCATGCGGCCTGCTTCCAAAAAAAGCAGATTTTGGTATTCGCCCACCGTGCCGCCAACCTCCACTATCATAATATCCGCCTGGTCTTTTTTTGCCGCTTCTTTAATTCTTTTGATTACTTCTAGCGGAATATGCGGCACTACTTCCACGCATTTGCCGCCGAATTCCAAGTTGCGTTCGCGCGTAATGACGCTCAAATAAACCCGTCCAGTCGTCAGGTAATTTTCTTTATAGATATCCCTCCCTAAAAAGCGCTCATAGTTGCCGCAATCCTGGTCGGTCTCGTCCCCATCGTCGGTAACAAACACTTCTCCGTGTTCTATTGGATTCATCGTACCCGCGTCCACGTTGATATAGGGGTCAATTTTTATGGCGCTCACCTCAAATCCCTTGCCGATTAAAATACGGCCGATGGAAGCCGCCGCGACTCCCTTGCCTACGCCGGACATTACGCCGCCGACGACGAAGATATACTTTGTGTCAGGAGAGAGTTTTTTAGCTCGAACATTAGTTGATTTTTGTTTTGGCATAGTTTCTATTGTTAAATTGTTCTATTGTTAAATTGTTAAAAGATAAATTAACGAGCGAAGCAAGCAGCAATATTTACTCCTCCATTTTCTGTAATAACTATTACTGTTCTTTGCTATTTAATATTTCCACCGCCTTATCCATCTGCGGATCAATGTCTTTCTCGTATTCCTCGGATGTTAAGCCGGCTTCCTCGTCCGGAGCGATTCCTTCCTCGCTGATATTAATTCCGTTCGGAGTCAGCCATTTGGCAATAGTGACTTTTACCGAGGAGCCGTCTTCGAGGCTGGTCATTTCCTGCACCGAACCCTTGCCGAATGTCTTTTCGCCGACAATCGTCGCCAGATCATGATCCTTTAGGGCGCCCGCGACGATCTCGGAGGCGGAAGCGGATCCCTGATTCACTAAAACCACCGTGGGAAAATCCTTCAGCCTGGCCCGGCCGCGGGCTAAATATTCGTTCTTGTTTTCTTCGCTGAATTTTTCTATTACCACCACTCCGTCTTCAATCCACTCGCTGGCCGTTTCGATCGCCGTGTTTAAATAACCGCCCGGGTTATTGCGCAGGTCTAAAATCACCCCTTTCGGATTTTTTTTAATCGTATCCTGCACCGCCCGGTCGAACAATTCATCGGTATCGGAATTAAAATGGGAAATCTCTATGACCATCATATTATTATCATTAAGCTCCCACTTTACGCTTTTTACAATAATCTTGCCGCGGGTAACGGTAAACTCCTTCGGCTCCTCAAACCCTTCCCGCCAAATTTTTAAGGCTACCTCCGTGCCATCCTCGCCTCTTATTTTATTAACCGCCTCATCAAGCGTAATGGCGGCTGTGTCTTCACCGTCGATAGCCAGCACTTTATCGCCCGACCTTAGCCCTGCCTTTTGCGCCGGCATATCGGTTAAAGGCGCGATGATCGTTAAAACTCCGTTCTTAATGCCGATCTCCGCGCCAATTCCGTCAAAAGTTCCCTTTAAATCATCGGCGAACTCTTTGGAAACAACCGGGTTCATGAATACGGTATAAGGGTCTCCGGCGGAAGCCACCAGCCCCCGCAAAGCGCCATAAAACATCTCTTTATCTTTCAGCTTGCCGGCATCAACATATTTATTTTTTATAATATCCCAAACCTCCCAAAAAAGGCGAAAGTTGACATCTTCAGCTATATTTTCTCTCTTGTTCGTTTCATATTTATTTAAAACTTCCCCGATAAAAACAGTGTCTTTATTTACCAGCTTCTCGTCAATTTCTGTTTTTTTGCTAAAAATTATTCCGCTATAAAAAGAAACTGCTATCAGCAGGATGGTTATAATGACTATTTTTGCGCGTAAGTGATTTTTTCGGTAATTAAACATAAGATTAATTGTTTATGTAAAATTTGATCGCGCCATAATTTCCGCTTCTACCACGCTCCGATCTCGCCCGTATCTTAGGCGCGACAATTCTTTTATCTTCTCCGCGATCTTCCGGTTGCCATCCGGCAGTTTGGGAACCGCCAGAGAAAACGGACGGCTGGTGGTATTATCAATTAACAGTTTAACATAGGCGTGATACTTTTCAATGTTGATAAGGTCAAATTCATTAAATACCGGAGAAAATTCCTTAATCATAGTTTCCGCGTCTTCCGAGCCTATTTTGAACAAAGCCATGGTGCCGACGTTGCCGAAAACCGCGTCTTTAATTGAAGTGTCGTTATTAACCACCAGCTGGCCTAAATACTGGTGCGCCATAATCAAATTTAGATTGTACTTGCGCGCCTCCGACAAGATTATGCTGATGGAATCGGTGGTGAAATTCTGGAATTCATCAATGTATAAATAAAAATCCTTGCGCTGTTCTTTCGGCATGTCCGTGCGCGACAAAGCGCTGACTAAAATTTTTCCCACCAAAACCATGCCTAAAAGGTGGGCGTTCATCTCCCCGATCTGGCCTTTGGATAAATTCAGCAGCAGAATTTTCTGCTGGTTCATAATATCGCGCAGGTTAAAAGAACTTTTCTGCTGCCCGATTATCGGCCGCATGGTGGCGTTAGAAACAAAACTGGTCAGCTTAGAGGTAATGTACGGGACCACGTTGGCCAGCGCCGCCTCTCCGCCGGCTTTTTCCGCCTCTTTGCGCCAAAAATTAACTACGGTCGGATCTTTGCATTTATCCAGTTTTATTTTGCGGAAGTTGGCATCGGCTAAGACTTTGGAAATTTCCATTAAGGTGGAGCCGGTGGCCGGATCATCCATGATTAAAAGCATGGCGTTGCGCATATACTGCTCAAATATCGGACCGCCGGTCGCCTTTAAATCATACAGCTTATCAAAAATCTTAATCATCTCATTGATGACAAAACTCTTCTGCTCCGGGTAGCGGTCGTCATATTCCAGCAGGTTAAGCCCCAGCGGGCGGGCAATATCGGCCGGCGCGAAATATATTACGTCTGCGGCGCGCTCTTTCGGAACGCCGGCTAATATATCCTCGATTAAATCGCCGTGCGGGTCGATCACGCAAACCCCCTCTCCGTTTTCAATGTCCTGCCTGGCCATTAAAGCCAGCAGATTGGATTTTCCGGTGCCGGATTTGCCGATGACGTAAAGATGGCGCCGGCGGTCAGGCCGCTTGATATGGACCGGCTTTTCCACTCCGCGGAAAATATTCTCCCCGAGAAGAACGCCCTCACTGGGCGTTTCCGGCGGCGCCGGAGCTTTTCTGGCGGTCAGCCAGGAAATATTGGGAGTTTCATTATGCGGCAAGGGAAAATGAAAAATACTGGCCAATTCTTCCGTATTAAGAACCATTTTTACGCGTTCATTCATCTTCCGGTAAATAAAATCCCTTACCATATTCCTGTTCTTTATCGTTCCCAGCTTCTTAAAGCCGTTGCCGTATTCAAAAATCGTATACTGGTTGAAAGCGTCGATAATATTGTCCAAATAAGTCTGCGCCCGCGCCTCATCGCCGGACGAAACTACAATCCCGATATTCACGTCCAGCCCCGCTTTGGACATTTTATCTTCAATCGCCTTTAAGGTTCCCTCTTCCGCCGGCGTCATCCTTTCCGCCGCCGCCGGCGCCGACTTTTCTTTTTGCAAAAACAAACCGGAGGCTTGGTGAAAACCGGAGAATATCCGGCTGTAGCTTGAGGCTTTCATCGCCTCGGCCAAGGTCTTGCCTTTGCGCACTTCGCGCACGATGCGCTGCCCCCTTGCCCGCCATGATTTATGCGCTGATTTAACCATAATTTGGATAGCCGCGCCCTCCTGTTCCCTTAGCTTCGCCAGGGTGTTAATCAGGGAATTCATGGGATCAATATCCATTTTTTTATAAGTCCTTATCGGGAACATGCTGCTGCGCTTGAATTTTAAAGCGGCGGATTTAATCCGGCTGTTGGGAGTAAAAATATTATAATCAGCCACTTCTTCTATGCTGGCTTCGGGATAATGGGCGTAAATTTCCTGCTCGATTGAACGCCGCATATTATTCGGCGTTACCACATAAAAAGAAATGATCTTTTGGCTGGCGACAATCTCAAAAGAAACGACATTGTGGGCTCCCGAGAGCCAGGACTTAAATCCGTGCGGATTCGCTTTGGCACCGCCGATCAGGGAAAAAATGCTTTCCCCGACCGCGATATCCTCTTGTAGCGCCTGCACCGTGTCTTCCTGCTCCGCGTCATGCGGA
>PFAR01000026.1:5532-9500 GCA_002773655.1 Candidatus Falkowbacteria bacterium CG10_big_fil_rev_8_21_14_0_10_43_10
AGGCACTCTAATTAATAGGATATTTTTTTCAAAAGCGTAAGAACCGCTCATTATTATCCGCAAAATTTTTCTGACGATTCCGATCGCCAGCAACGCGAATACCACGGTTGCTAAAACCGCGGCGATGGCTGTCAGCATATTTAGATAAGGAAAATCAAACATGTTTTTCCGGCAATAAATTAATTTCGCTCCATTGGACTTTTTTGTCCGCTTCAAGATCTTCGGCTTCATTTTTCAGCCTCTTAGCCGCTATTTCAGCATCCGACGCGCCAAAAGGATTGGCGGATTTTTTTTCTCCCCGGGCTTTTCTGCCGTCTTCTTCCTGCTTTACTATTCTCTCGGCGCTGCGCATTTCAACCGCCAGGCCACCGATTCTCCTTAACCTTTTCTCTTCCCGCCGAACGCGTTCTTTATTTACAATATCCTGCGCCTGCTTGAGATCGAACAAAAACTTTTTTTTAATATCTTCTTTTTCCGCTTCGTTTATTTTATCATCCACAATCGGCGCGCCGTCCGCTTCCGCTCCTGAAAAACCGTACTTTTCCAATGCCTGTTTTATGCCGACATTGGGATACTCGCGCCTGGTCTTGCCGTCTTCTTTAAACTCGCTGTTTCCGGAATCGCGGAAAGTATCATTATAATAAAGGCATTTATCCTGAATCCGGGGAGAAAAAAAAATATTGGTCGCCCGTTCGCCTTCTTGATGCGCCGCGTCCGCGCAGGCGTAAGCTTTGACTTTATTTAATAGCGGCATAATGTCAGCTAAAATCTCTTTTATTTTGTCTGCCTTTCCGTTTTTATCCTCATAATGATTATCTGCCCATAATTCAATTATTTGAGTTAATGCCGAACTTTTGTTGCTCCAGTGAGCACAGTCTAACATGGTTGACAGTAAATAGCCCTTAAGCCGTACTTCGCCGCCGTCCGGATATTCTTTTCCATAATAATCCGCAACCATTGCTTTTTTCCATTTTTTCCGGCCGCCGTCATTATGAGCAGGCTCCTTTGGCCCGATATTAGAGGCTAATATCATGCCTTCAACTAATTCCTGCCTCACTTCTTCTGTTTGTTTTTCCCTTTGCTCGGGATCATTATTTTCTAATATTTGTCGCCGATTTAATTCATTATTAAAAAGTTCGGTTGAAAGATCAATCACAAACTTTTGCCCTTGCTCTTGCCTATCCGCTCCGTCAACCGCAGAAAACCGAAATTTTTTTAACAAATTACGGGAAGTGCCCTTATACTCCTCTAATATCTTTGGTGAAACAGGGTATTTTCCTTTTTCATCCTCCGTGCTAAAAAAACTTTTTTCTTTCATAGAATTAAAAATATTATTATTTTCTAATTATTTTTTGGTTTTGATTTTAATTTTAAAACCTCATCGGTTTTAATTTTGCCTTCCTGCTCCAAAAAAAACTTATTTATTCCGGGGATTATCTTCAGCCAATCCATAATCAGCCTGGCTATTTTTTTGGCGTTTACTTTCGCCCTGTCCAGCAGCCCTTTGATTTTGCGCGCGGCCGCCTCTCCTTCACGCTTAAATTTTTGCTGGATGTCGGGAGGCAGCTGGAAATAAATATCTTCCAGATCTCCGCTTAAGACCTGTTCTATCTCTTTGACGGAAACAGCGCCGCCCGCGGCTGGCACATCTCCCGCGGGCGTGCCCGAAAGGGTGGCAGAAAGATATTTTTCCACTATCCGGCCCGCCTGTTCCTGTTTTTTATCCGGTTTTTTTTCCGGCTTAACTTTCATTTCCGGTTCGTTTTCCGCCGGTTCGTTTTCCGCCGCCGGGCGGGAAATTCGCTCTATCTTTTGGTTGGCTTCTGCCATAAATTTAGAATATATATTTTGTTATTATTATAATTGAAAATTTTAATTTTCTTTCGCTTTCAAGCATAGCGGAGCATTGAAACATTAAAAAATAATTGTTATTAAAAGCGCCAAAGCCGCTAGCAGCATTAATAAAGTAATAAACCAGCCAAAAATATTAGATAACTTTGAATTAGTATATCGGCCCATTATCTTTTTGTTATTGCCTATCAGCATAATAATTACCATTAGCGGCGGCGCGACAATGCCGTTCAGGACAGCCGTATAGTAGAGCATTTGAAAAGGAGTAACGGGCGTGAAATTAATTAAAAGCCCCAGCAGCGTGGCGATAGTTACGATTCCGTAAAATCCGTGCGCTTGCTTTAATTTTAAATACAAGCCCTCGCGCCAGCCGAACGCTTCGGAAAAAGCGTATGAGGCTGAACCGGCCAGAATCGGAACGGCTAACAGGCCAGAGCCGATAATTCCCAGCGCAAAAATTAAAAAAGCAAAATTGCCCGCTAAAGGCCTTAGGGCTTCAGCGGCCTGCGCGGCGGTTTCAATCTGCCGGATGCCGTGCGCGTGCAGAGTGGCGGCAGTGGTTAAAATAATAAAAAACATTACTAAGTTGGAAAAAAACATGCCAAAAATGGTATCCGCTCTCATATGATTAATCGTGCGAATGTTTAAGCGCGGCTTTCCCCGGCCCATGGTTTTCAGTTTTTTCTCCGCGACTTCTTCTTCCACCTCTTCGCTCGCCTGCCAAAAAAATAAGTACGGAGAGATGGTGGTCCCCAAAATAGCCACGATATTCATTAGATATTCCTTGGAAAAACTAACGCTGGGCAAAACCGCTGAAGCCAGCACAGCTCCCCAGTCCTGCTTAACCACAAAAGCCGTGATTATATAAGCGAACAAAGATAAGGTCAAATATTTTAAATAACTGGCATAAACTTTATAAGATATGAATATCTCTAAAAACAAAGTGGTCGCGGTAATAGATATTAATAAAACCGCGAAAGGTATATTAAATAAAAGCCGCAGGGAAGCTGCCATCGCGCCCAAGTTAGCGCCGATGTTGATGACGTTGGCAAAAAACAAAAGCATTACCGTGGCATACAAAACTTTTTTACTGTGATATTTTCTGATAACTCCGGACAAGCCTTTTCCCGTAACCAAACCGATGCGCCCGCTGATTTCCTGCATTGCTGACATGAATGGAATAAAAAACAGAGCGGTCCACAACTGGCCATAACCGAAGATCGCGCCCGTCTGAGAATATGTGCCGATGCCGGAAGGGTCATCGTCAGAGGCGCCGGTAATAAATCCAGGGCCGAATTTTTTAAAAAATTTCTTAATTTTTTTCCCCATAAAAATAATAGCCAGCGCCTAAACCCGCATTTAATTTTATTATACCAAAATTATAAATAATTGACCACCTGGCCCCATGGATAAAAAAACAAAAAACAAACCCTGTTTCGGCGTTTGTTTTTTCATCTCTTGATTTTCTTGTTTTTCAAGATACGGATAAAATTTTGTACTTCATCGCCCCGCTCGGCAATTGCACCTTTACTTCATCGCCGGCCTTATGGCCCATTAATGCCTCTCCAATCGGCGATTCATTGGAAATTTTATTGTTTTCCGGATCAACCTCGTTGAAACTGACTAAAATAAAATTTTTCTCCTTGCCGTTGCGCTCCACCTTAACCTTGCTTCCTAAGTCAATCGTCTCCCCGCTTTTATTGTTTTCAACCACGGTTAACTTCTTTAATGTCGCCTCAATCTCAAGAATCCGCCCCTCGTTAAAAGCCTGCTCTTCTTTGGCTTCGGCATATTCGGCATTCTCGTAAAGGTCGCCCAGCTCTTTAGCCCGCTCAATGCGTTCGGCAATCTCACGCCGCCGCACGTTTTTTAAAGAATTTAACTCATTCTTTAATTTTTCCAATCCTTCTCTAGTAACTAATTGAGTGCCGTCCGAAGACGCTTGGTTGTTGTCCATAGGGCTTCTTTTATTTTAAGTAATTGTGAATAACTATAAAACAAAAATTAAAAAAAGGCAAGGGGATGCTTGTTTGGCTAAAATTAGTTTACAATAAATCCAGCACCTTGACCGCAGGGTATTAAACCCTGCGGCAAGAATGATGATAGCCCTTCATCCC
>PFAR01000049.1:0-142 GCA_002773655.1 Candidatus Falkowbacteria bacterium CG10_big_fil_rev_8_21_14_0_10_43_10
AGACCTGCGGCAGACCAATAAAAAGTTGGAAGAAAAAAATCAGCTTAATCAAGAATTATTGGAAATGAAATCCGACTTTTTGCGCGTAGTCAACCATCAGTTAAATACTCCATTATCCGTAATGAACGGCTATTTTTCCATG
>PFAR01000049.1:268-1230 GCA_002773655.1 Candidatus Falkowbacteria bacterium CG10_big_fil_rev_8_21_14_0_10_43_10
ATGAAGCTGGCGCGGGAAAGAAAGTTGACTATAGAAATACAAAAATCCGATTTTTCCGCCCAGGGCGGATCCGCTTCGGGCGGAAAAATTCCCATAGTCTGGTGTGAAGCCAAACAAATTACCCATGTCATTTCTAATTTGTTAGATAATGCCGTTTATTACACGGAAAAGGGCGGGGTGGCGGTTTCCTATGAGTTAGCCGGAGAGGACAAGGAATTTTTGCAAGTAAACATCAAAGATACCGGCGCGGGCATAAGCGAAGAAGATAAGCAAAAACTGTTCCAGAAATTTTCCCGCGGCTCGCACGCGACCAACTTGCGTCCGGACGGCTCGGGTCTCGGCCTCTATATCGCCAAAAAAATAGTTGAAGGAGGCGGCGGAAAAATATGGGTGGAGAGCCCTGCCCGCAATGCTGCGCACCCGCCTGCAACGATGCAGCAGCTTCGGGCAGGTGGCGTCGCAGGCGGGGCCGGAGACGGCAAGGGTTCAACATTCAGCTTTACCGTGCCAATTTACAAAAACCAGCAGACGGAGTATAAAGAACAAAGAATTTCGCGGGAGAATAAAATAGAGATTTTCTAGTATTGTCATTCCCGCGAAAGCGGGAATCCGGATAAATATTCACGAGATTCCCGCTTTCGCGGGAATGACATATAAAAATAAATATACTAACTTAATTCTATGTTAAACCATAAACAAACAACCAATATCATGCATTCGGGAAAAGGCAGGATTCTGTTTGTGGAAGACGACCAGGGAATTTTAGATATTTACCACACGCTCTTGGAAAAAGAGGGCTATGATTTTTTGTCCACCAAAGACATCGCCGAAGCTCTGACCATTACCGAGTTTGAACAGCCGGACGCGGTCATGCTTGATATTATCATACCCAAGCCGGAAAACACCATGGCCGAGCAAGGCTGGGATTATTTGGAAGCGGTTAAAAAAAATCCGAAGACCAA
>PFAR01000049.1:1242-1897 GCA_002773655.1 Candidatus Falkowbacteria bacterium CG10_big_fil_rev_8_21_14_0_10_43_10
AAGACCGGGAAAAATCAAAAAAGATGGGCGCGGCCGCCTACATCTTCAAGCGCGCCTGCACGCCGCGCGAGGCGATGGAGGGCATGGAAGAAATTATTCAAAAAGACAGAGAGAAAAAAGAGGGAGGCAAAAAATAATTTGTATTAAAATTTAAACGCAATATCTATGAACTACCCAATTTTAATCGCCGGGTTCGCCGGTGGCATGGTACGGGGTTTGGTCGGTTTTATCAAGCACCAATATTCATACAAAAATGTCAGTTTTGACTTGTATTATTTTCTTGGTATGATGTTTTTGTCCGGCGTGGTTGGTTTACTGGTTGCCGCCGCCTTTGACGGCAACGCCGTGTTTGCCTTTATTGTCGGCTATGCCGGCGGCGACTTCGTGGAGAATGTCTATAAGATCATTGCCAAAAAGCCGTCGTTATATAAAATACCAAATTTAAAGTAAGAAAGAATTTGCCGCCAGTTGTCCCGATGCATCGGGACAACGCGGGCGTGAAGCCCGCAAGAAAAACTTGAAATCGCCAAAAGCCCCGTCTATGGCGTGGGCAAAGTGGATAAACCTTAAAGTGAAACGAAAGCGAAGGGGGTTCGGGGGACGGAGCTTTCGCTTCGCTTTAAGGTAAATCTTTATATTTTCGTTCAAATTCCGT
>PFAR01000049.1:1931-11217 GCA_002773655.1 Candidatus Falkowbacteria bacterium CG10_big_fil_rev_8_21_14_0_10_43_10
AAATCCCAGCCGGAATTGGCTAAAAACAAAATTCGCCCTAAGGGGCGTTTTTTTGTTTGCTAGAACTTCTATGATATAATAAAATAAGATATTAGTGCGTTTAAGGCACAAATTTTTATCATACCAATGGCTAAGCAAGAACAAGATATTATATCCAAATTAAAAAAATCAGGCCTTAAAGGAAGAGGAGGCGCTTGTTTTCCCACCGGCGATAAGTGGGATTGTTTTAGAAAAGCCAAGGCGGAAAAAAAATATATAGTCTGTAATTTTGCCGAGGGCGATCCTTACATGCTGAAGGAGGCTTTTTTATTAAAAAATCATTTAGCGGAGGTGGTGGACGGAGTAAAAATCGCTTTAAAGACTTTTATCGGTTCTACAGCCTTTATTTATCTGCGCCATGATTATTATAAAAAATATAAGAATGCTTTTAAAAAAGAAATTGGTTCTTTGCCGATTAGTTTAGTTGAAAAAATCGGGGGCTATCTGGCTGGAGAGGAAACCTGCGCTTTGGAAGTAATAGAGGGAAAAAAGGCCGAACCGAGATTGCGTCCGCCATATCCGGCCCAGTCCGGACTGTGGGGATTCCCCACTTTAATTAATAACGCGGAGACCTTTTATTGCATCAGCCGCATTACCCAGGAAAAATACAAGAATGAGCGATTATACTGCCTGTCCGGCTATGTAAAAGATAAGGGCGCGCATGAGTTAAAAGAGAGAATGACTATAAGAGAGATTTTGTGGCAGACAGGCAATTTATCCAAGGATAATGATTTTTTTGTGCAGGTTGGAGGATTTTTGGGGGAGTTTTTACTGCCGGCAGAATTAGATTGCCTCTTATGCGGCCTTGGTTCGGTAGTGGTTTTTAATAGCCGGACAACAGACTTAATAAAGCTGGTTAAAGAAAAATTAAAGTTTGTTATGCAAGAAAATTGCGATAAATGCACCCCTTGCCGCGAAGGAACTTACCGGCTATATGAAAATTTGAACCAGGGCGTTATTGATGAAAAATTAGCTGAAGACATTTTTTTGGCATTGCGGGAAACTTCTTTTTGCCCTTTAGGCAGAGCGGCCGGGTCCTGTTTGGAATCTTTATTGAGAATAAATAAATTTTATAATGGTATAAATAATGGTTTGTAGTTTTTGGTTTTAGTCATAAGGCTGACCGAAAACCAAAACTAAACGCCAAACCAGCCGCTAAAACTAAAAACTTTATACCATTTGTTTAAATATGATATCTAAAGTTAATATAAAAATTAACAATAAGGCCATAACGGCTAAGCCCAAAGAAACCATAGCCGAGGCGGCGAAGAGGAACGGGATTGACATCCCGCTTTTATGCAGCCATCCGGATTTAAAAATTAAAGCCAGCTGCCGGGTTTGCGTTGTTAAAGTTAAAGGGCACGATAATTTAATGCCTTCCTGCTCAACCGAAATTCAGGAGGGAATGGAAATTTTTACCGACACTAAAGAGATAAAGCGGGCGCGCAAGACAAATCTAGAATTAATCTTCGCCCAGCACCGGGAAGAGTGCTCTGATTGCGTTTGGAATTATAATTGCCAGCTGTTAAAATTAGCCAAGCAGGAAAAGATTGAGATCAACCGCTTTCAAGACCGAAAGAGCAAGTTCCCAACCTTTCTCTTCGGTAATGTTATAGAGTTCGACAGTTCTAAATGCATTGACTGCCGCAACTGCATTGAAATGTGCCAAAAACAGGGAGTGGGATATCTAGAAACTAGGTCATATGGCCACGAAACAAACGTCATGCCCGTTAAAGATAAAAATAAAGACTGCGTTTATTGCGGACAATGCATTATGCACTGTCCGGCCGGAGCGTTTGAAAGCACGGGGGAGTTTGAAAAGATTGAGGAGCCGCTCCGCCAAAAAGACAAAGTCGCGGCAGTGCAGTTCGCTCCGTCCATCAGGAGCAGTATTGGGGAGGAGTTCGGCCTGCAGCCGGGCGAGGTGGTAACGGAAAAGTTAGTCGGCGCTTTAAGGGAGCTGGGATTTAATAAAATTTTTGATACATCGGTTGGGGCTGATTTTACCACTATGGCTGAATCGGCCGAGGTGATTGAGCGGATGGAGTCGGGAAAAAATTTGCCGATTTTAACCTCCTGCTGTCCGGCTTGGGTAAGGTACATTGAATTTTACTATCCGGAATTTATTCCCAATTTAACGACTGTGCGTTCGCCGCAGATAATATTGGGAGGGCTGATAAAAACTTACTGGGCCAAGATAAATAAAATCAATCCCAGAAATATTTTTTCCGTTTCCATCATGCCCTGCGTGGCTAAAAAGTATGAAGCCAAGCGGCCGGAGCTGAAAGTTAAGGGAATGAAGCCGATAGACTATGTATTAACAACCAGAGAACTGGCCCGGCTTTTAATGCGGCGCAAGATTGATTTTAAAAAAATAAAGCCACAGGCAATAGATAGCATGTTCGGCAGCCCTTCAGGCGCGGGAGTTATCTACGGCGCCAGCGGCGGGGTAATGGAGTCAGCCCTGCGGACGACTTATGAAAAATTAACCGGGCAAAGGCTGGAAAATATTGAATTTAGGCAGGTGCGGGGAATGAAGGAATATAAGGAAGCCGAAATAGATATAAAAGGCATAAAGAGAAAAGCAGTGGTAATTAACGGCTTAGGCGTTGCGCAAAATTTTTTGGAAAAAATTAAAAAAGGGGAATCTTCTCCGACCTGTGTTGAGGTTATGGCCTGCCCGGGAGGATGCATCGGCGGCGGCGGCCAGCCATTGCCGTCTGACGGGGAAATAAGAAAGAAGCGGGCGGCCGGGCTTTACAGCGTGGACGAGAAAAAAATAATCCGGCGGGCGCATGAAAATCCAGTTGTGCAGAAAGTTTATAGTGAATTTTTTGAACGGAATCACGAAATGGCGCATAAAGTTTTGCATACTAAATATCATAAACAGAAGAGAGAAAAATTAAAGATTATAAAATAATATAAAATATATGTATTTAAAATCATTGACCATCACTAAGGCGCAAGCCTTGCCTTTAACAAAATTTATAGTTTTGTTATCGGTAGCGACTTTACTACCGGCCTTTATCCATCTGCAGTATATTACCGGACCTATTGTTAATGCTATTCTATTTATTTCCGCCGCTTTGTTAGGCGTTGAGGCTGCCATTTTAATCGGCTTGATTCCTAGCCTAGTCGCTTTATCCATGGGACTTTTGCCGGCCGTGCTGGCGCCAATGGTGCCGTTTATTATGGTCAGCAACACCATTATGATTATTATTTTTGCGTATTTCTGGCAAAAAAATTTTTGGTCTGGTATGATAATGGCCAGTTTGTTAAAATTCGCTTTTTTATTCAGCGCCAGTTCATTAGTGATAAATTTATTGTTGAAAAAAGAAATCGCGGCCCAGGTGGCGGCTATGATGAGCTGGCCCCAGCTGCTCACGGCTTTAACCGGAGGCTTGATCGCCCTTGCTTTTTTAAAAGGTATTAAAAAAATTAGCTGAAATATATGACTAAACCAAACCAAGCCCATAAAATGGCTAAAAAGAATATAACTTTTTTAGAGCTGGAAAAATGGGAGGAAGAATATCTCCGGAATAAATTGAAGGAAGAAAAAAACTTATCTCTTAATTTTTTTCCTCAACCGTTAAATCCTAAAATTTTAAGAAGAATAAAAAATACAGACGCTGTGGCCGTATTTATATATTCCGCCATCAGTAAAAAAGAACTGGATGAATTGCCAAAATTGCAATTTATCACTACGATGTCTACCGGCTTTGACCATATTGATTTAGAAAGTTGTCGGGAAAGAAATATCAAGGTCAGCAATGTGCCTTTTTACGGCGAAAATACAGTGGCGGAACATACCTTTGCTTTAATTTTAGCTTTATCAAGGCAAATTTTTGGATCCATAGAAAAGACAAAAAAATATAATTTTGATTTGGCCGGCTTGCGAGGGTTTGATTTAAAGGGTAAAACTTTGGGTATAATCGGCTTAGGGCATATCGGCGAACATGTATGTAGCCAGAATAGCTAATGGTTTTTTCATGAAAATTATCGCCTCTGATTTAAGACAAAATAAACCCCTGGCCAAAAAATTTAACATCAAGTATGCGACCCTGAATCATCTATTGACCAATTCGGATATTATTACTTTGCACGCCCCCTATAATAAAAAAACCCACCACTTAATAAACAAAAATAATATAGATTTGATAAAGAGAGGCGCGTATTTAATCAATACATCGCGCGGCGGTTTAGTGGAGACTGGGGCATTAATCAAAGCTTTAAAGAAGAAAATAATAGCCGGCGCCGGCTTGGATGTTTTGGAAGAGGAATATTTTATCAAAGAAGAGAAAGAATTATTAACAAAATCTTTCCAGGAAAAGTGCGATTTAAAGACGGTTTTGCAAGGCCATTACTTAATTCAGGATCCCCGCGTCTTAGTAACGCCTCACAATGCTTTTAATTCCCAAGAAGCCTTGCGCCGAATTTTAGACACCACCGTTGATAATATAAAGGGATATTTAAAGGGCAGGATGATGAATTTAGTTTAATTAAAATTAGAATTTTATGTTAAAAATCACTAAAAAAAAGATCGCGGCCAAATCCAATCTGGATAATTATGAAAAGGCATATAAAAATTATTCGCTAGAAGAGGCGAAAAAGGAAATAAGCTATTTTCCGGGCGGAAAGCTGAACATAGCCTATAATTCCATTACCAGGAACGCGCTTAATGAAAATACGAAGAATAAAACAGCTTTAATATGGGAATCTGAGGCCGGCGAAATAAAAGAATTTACCTTTAGCCAGATGGAGAATTTATCCAACAAAGTCGCCAATGTTTTAAAAAAGCACAAAGTTAAAAAAGGCGACCGCGTTTTTATCATCTTGCCGCGCATACCGGAGACATATTATTCCTTTATCGGGATAATGAAAACCGGAGCGATTGCCGGAACGATGTTCGCCGCTTTCCAGGAGGACGGAATTTTTGAGAGGCTGAAAAAAAGCGAAGCCAAGTTTGTCATTACCAACACAGAGCTAGCGGAACGGATTAAAAAGAACCGGCAGAAGCTTAAGGAATTAAAATACATTTTTTTAACCGATATTGGGATAAGCGGCGGGGAAGATAAGTTGTCGTTGCCGGAAGAAATGGAGTCAGCCTCCGCTTCTTTTCAAACTGTGCCGATGGAGCCGGATGACGCCGCCACCATGATGTTCACCTCTTCCACTTCTTACACGCCGATTTCAGGAGTAGTAATGCCGCACCAGGCGGTTATCAGCCAGCACCTGACGGCCAAGTACGTCCTTGATTTTAAGGAAGACGATATTTACTGGTGCACGGCTGATCCGGGCTGGATAACCGGAACGGTATATTCAATTATCGCCAACTGGTCCAACGCCGTTACCACGGTAATTTATGAAGGCCGGTTTGACGCCGGGAAATGGATGAAAATTATGGAAAAATATAAAGTTTCCGTCTGGTACACCGCGCCGACCGCAATCAGGATGTTAATCGCCTCGGGCGTTGACGGCCGGAAATATAATCTGGATAACCTGCGGCACATGTGCAGCGTCGGCGAAGTATTACAGCCGGATTCCATCAGATGGATTAAGGAAAATTTAAAGGTGGATGTTTGCGATACCTACTGGCAGACGGAGACCGGATCAATGATCGTCGCCAATTTTCCCGGGGAGAAAAAGAAAATTGGCTCTATCGGGCGCCCGGTGCCTGGGGTAATAGTAAAAATAATAGATGACCAAGGGAAAGAGGTGCCGGTTAAAACTGAAGGAAATATCGCGATTAAGCCGGATGTCCCCTCGTTAATGAAAACCGTCTGGAAGAATAAAAAGATGTATGACAGTTATTTTAAACACGGCTGGTATGTGACCGGCGACAGGGGATATATGGACGAGGACGGCTATATTTGGTTCTTGGGGCGGAAAGATGATATAATAAAAACTTCAGGGGAGAGAGTGGGTCCGGCCGAAGTTGAATCGGCCTTAATTGAGCATCCGGCAGTAATTGATGCCGGCGTAATCGGCAAGCCGGACAAGTTGCGCGGCGAGATTATCAAAGCCTTCGTGGTGCTTGATCAGAAATTCAATCCCTCGGATAAATTAATTGAAGAATTACAGCAGTACGTGAAAAAGCATCTGGCCGGCCATGCTTATCCGCGCGAAGTGGAGTTTATAAATAAAATTCCTAAAAATAAATCCGGCAAAATCGTCCGCCGCATTTTAAAGGCGAAGGATTTGGGATTGCCGGAGGGGGATATCTCGACGCTGGAAGATGATTGAGTAATATTTTTATATCATTCCCGCGAAAGCGGGAATCTAAAAAAAGTAAAGAGATTCCCGCTTTCGCGGGAATGACAAATTTATATATGTATATATGCAAAATTCAATAAACATTAAAATCGGCGGACCGGCGGGCCAGGGTGTAAAATCAATCGGTTTGATACTGGATAAGATGTTTATGCGTTCGGGATATAAGGTTTTCGGCTATACCGAATATCCCTCTTTAATTCGGGGAGGGCATAATACATATCAGGCATATGCCGGTAGCGAGTCCGCTTTCGCGCAAAAGCGGAGGCTTGATATGCTGATCGCCCTTGATCAGGGGACTATTGCCGCGCACCAGGATGAGCTTGACGATAAAACGCTTGTCATATTCAACCAGGATACTTTAAAGGTGGCTAAAACCAGGGGAGTATTATTGCCTTTTCCCATAAATGATTTAATTAAGAAAGCCGATGGCTTGCCGGTGATGGCAAACATCATCGCCTTGGGAGCTGTTTGCTTCTTATCTGGACTGGAGCCGGAAATATTAGCCAATCTGGTAAAAGAAACATTCGGCGCCAAAGGGAACGAGATGGTGAAAAAGAATACAGCTTGCGTAAAAGCCGGTTATAATTTTGCCCGGGAAAAGCTAGCTCAGTACGCGATTAAGCTGGACCCTCCGGCAAAAAAAGAAAAACAGATTTTAGTTACCGGCAACGAAGCGCTGGCGCTGGGGGCGGTTTCCGCCGGCTTGAAATTTTATTCCGCCTATCCGATGACGCCGGCGACCTCTATTTTGCACTCGCTGGTTCACTGGGCGAAAAAATATTCACTGGTGGTTAAGCAAACTGAAGATGAAATTTCGGCGATTAACATGGCGCTCGGCGCGTCTTACGCCGGCGCGCGGGCGATGACCGCCACTTCCGGCGGCGGGTTTGCCTTAATGACCGAGGCGGTAGGCATGGCCGGAATAATGGAGCTGCCACTCGTGATAGTGGAATCAATGCGCTCCGGACCATCAACCGGCATGCCTACTTGGCATAGCCAGGCGGATTTGCGCCAAGTACTGCACGCTTCGCAGGGGGATTTTCCCCGGGCAGTGCTGGCGCCGGGCGATATGCAAGAATGCTTTGATTTGGCGCGGGAGGCATTCTATTTGGCGGAAAAATACCAGCTGCCGGTGATAATTTTAAGCGATAAATATTTATCAGAGAGCATGCAGTCAGTTCCCGCTCCTGCTGCTTCTTGGCAGAATAAGCGCTATGGGTTTGCCAACGCTGATTTTAATAAAGCAGCCGGTAAAAATAATGAACAGCCGTTTAAGCGGTATGCGTTATCAAGCGGGGGAATTTCCCAGCGTTCTGTCCCGGGGCAGTCCGGTGGAGCATATTTAAGCAACTCTTACGAGCATGATGAGTTCGGCTACGCGACCGAAGAGGCGGAAATGGCAGTCGCGATGAATGATAAGCGTTCAGCCAAATTTATAGAGTTGGCCAAAGAGGTGGGGCAGAGCCGGCCGCGAATTTTCGGCGGGCAATCGGCTGATGTCAGCTTTATCTCCTGGGGGTCGAACAAATGCCCGGTATTGGCTGCGTTGGATTTGCTAAAAGAAAAAAATATCAGTGCCAATTTTATGCATGTTAATTATATCTGGCCCTTCCCTAAGGAAGCTGTCAGCCAGTTTATTAAAAACAGCAAGAGAATTATTAACGTGGAATGCAACGCCAGCGGGCAGTTCGCCGGTTTAGTCCGGCAGGAAACCGGGCTGAAGATTAAAGAGAATTTATTAAAATATGACGGACGGCCTTTTTATGCCGAGGATATATTAACATATGTACAACACTAAAATAAAACCAACCTTTTGCCCCGGTTGCGGCAATTATGGCATAAAACAAGCTCTTCAGTCCGCCCTAGAGCAGCTTGATTTAAAGCCGCATCAGGCGGTAATAACTTATGATGTCGGCTGCAACAGCAATATGGCTGATTTTATCTACGCCTACGGTTTCCACGGTTTGCACGGACGGAGCGTGCCGTCGGCGGCCGGGATTAAACTGGCGAACCATAAGTTGCCGGTAATAGCCATCATCGGCGACGGCGCTTTTTACAGCGAGGGCGGAACGCATTTTCTTAATTTAATGCGCGCCAACCATGACGTGACGGTAATTGTGCACAATAACCACCGTTTCAGCTTGACTGCCGGCCAATATACTTCTACCACGGAAGAAGAAACGATTACTGTTACCAGTCCGGCCGGAGTAATTGAAGAGCCGGTTAATCCGATCGCCGTGTCTTTAGTTAATCACGCCACTTTCGTGGCCCGCGGTTTTGCCGGAGACGTGAAGCATCTGACCGATTTGATTATCAGCGGAGTTAAACATAAGGGCTTTTCTTTAATTGACGTGCTTCAGCCGTGCGTTATTTGGAATAAAGAGCAAAGTTATGAATGGTATAAAAAAAATATTTACTATCTGAAAAAAGCAGACAGCAAGCGCCAGCGCGCCCTAAAAGACGCTTTAAATGAAAAAAAACTGGCCGTGGGGGTATTTTATCAGGAAAATAAACCTGCCTACCATGAAGAATTTCCGGCTTTAATTAAAAAGCCGTTAGTTTATCAGGATATTCGCAAAATTGATATTAGAGAAGTGATGAAAGAGTTTGGATAACATAATAAATAGCGAACAGAGAGAAAATAATAATAAAAAAAGGTAAGATTGCGGAGAGTCTTGCCTTTTTTTGATTTTTATACTAAACTATCAGCAACAATTAAAGTTAATCAATAAAACTATGCAAGAGATATTATTTAATGGAAACAACCCAAAACCCCAAAACCAGTGGGAAAAGCAGGGAAATAATAATATTCAAGAAGATTTAATTAAAAATATATACCAGCAAGAGCCTGAGCAGGAGCAGGAACAGCCTAAACTGCCGGCTAAAAGCAAAAAAGGGCTGGTTATTGCAGTAGTGGTAATTATTTTGGTAGCTTGGGCGGCTTATGCCTGGCGGGCAGGGGAGAATCAGAACG
>PFAR01000049.1:11247-12803 GCA_002773655.1 Candidatus Falkowbacteria bacterium CG10_big_fil_rev_8_21_14_0_10_43_10
TAGTCTGCTTCTCAAAAACAGAAGACGCGGATTGCGGCCAGGTTTATCCGCTGGAACGTTCAGTTGAAGGAGAATATGAACCAATTTCCACTTCATTAATCCAGTTATTTATGGGGCCGACAGCCGAAGAGAAAGAGCAGGGCTATACCTCGCTTTTTTCCCAAAAGACCGCTTATATTTTAAAATGGGTGAAAATTACCGGCGGCAATGTCGCCGATGTCAATTTAAATGACATTCGGGAAATTATTCCTAACGCCAGTTCTTCCTGCGGCAGCGCCCAACTTTTAGCGGAGATAGAAAATACCATTAGACAGCACGGCAATATAGAAAAAATAAGGATTGCCATTGACGGCGATCCGCAGGTTTTCTATGATTGGATCCAGATTGGCTGTCAGGACGATCTCTGCGACAGCGCTCCGTTTGAAGCAGGCCTCCAATAAAAAAACGGATAAACACAAATAAATCCAGCACCTTGACCGCAGGGTATTCGGGCACGGTGCTGGATAAAAAACAGATGAACACGTACACGGATTGTTCATCTGTTTTATTTTGATTTATTCATTAAGTAATAATAGCGCCATTACCCCGATTCCCAGCACAATTCCAATAAATTGTTTTAAGGAAGAAAGCAGAGAATCTTCTTTTTTTAACTCTGGAATTAAGTCAGCCGTGGCAATGTAAATAAAACCGCCGATGGTTAAAGGGACGGCGATTTCAGTAAAACCTTCCGTGTAATTTTGGAAAACAATAGCTATTCCCGCGCCCAGAATAGCCGTTAAGGCGGAAATTAAGTTGTAAGCTATGGCTTTCAATTTTGACAGTCCGGCATAAATTAAAACGCCGAAGTCGCCGATTTCCTGGGGAATTTCATGCAAAGCCACGGCGATAGTAGTCGCGATTCCTGTTGTGGGATTGATAAAAAAAGAGGCGGCGATTATTACTCCATCCAGCAGGTTATGCATCCCGTCGCCCACTAAGTTTATCATGGCCAGATGGTGCGGGTGCTCTTTACAGGTCGGGATATGGCAATGCCGCCAATGGAGAAATTTTTCCAGAATAAAAAACAGCAGAATGCCGCTGATAATCAGCAGGGAAGAATTAAGGGTAAATTTTTTCTCTTCTATTAATTCCGGCAGGAGATGCATAAAAGCTCCGCCGATAAGAGAACCGGCGGAAAAGCTTACTAAAAACATCAATATTTTTTTTAGCCTTTCAATTTGTACCACTAAGGCAATAACTCCGATAAGGGAAATGAGAGAAACAATAATTACGCTGCTGAAGATATAAATATTAGTCATAGTTTTTTATCCAGCACCGTGCCCGAATACCCTGCGGTCTCTGCCACAGGGATGAAGGGCTATCATCATTCTTGCCGCAGGGTTTAATACCCTGCGGGCACGGTGCTGGATTTATTACGGATTTTTAGTGTATAATAATTATAAGCTTAGCTGTTTATCGGCTGGCAGTCAAATTCCGGCAAATTCCGGCAAAGCAAAAAACATTTATCCAGCACCGTGCCCGAATACCCTGCGGTCTCTGCCGCAGGGATGAAGGGC
>PFAR01000049.1:12888-14886 GCA_002773655.1 Candidatus Falkowbacteria bacterium CG10_big_fil_rev_8_21_14_0_10_43_10
CCATGGCCCTGCCGAGCTATATCCAGTCTTCGTATTTGGAGCAGTTTGTGGACATAAGGTTTGTCGGCCTGTTTGTGACTTTGGCGATGGCGATAACGCTAATAGTGCAATTTTTTTATCCTTTATTTATAAAAAAATTTACCAATTACCGTATATCTTTAGGTTTGATGTTGATTTATATCGTTTGTGCTTTTAGTTTGGCTTTTTTAGGTAATTGGTATTCGGCATTATTTTTCTTTACAGTATATTTTGTCTGTGGCAATTTATTCTCGGTCAACCTTGACGTATTTTTGGAAAATATCTCGGACAACCGGCATGCCGGGCAGATACGGACCGCGTTTTTGACGGTTATGAACTGCGCTTGGGTCTTGGCCCCGGTTATCATGGGAATTTTAGCTGAAGGGAATAATTACGGGAAAATTTTCATCGTCGCGGCGTTAGTTGTAATTCCCATGATATTGATATTAGTCTTATCCCGCCGGAACATGGGCGACAAGCTGGCTAAATATAAAAGCCGTAATTTTAAGCAGCTACTGGCTATTTTTGAGCGCGACAAGGACATCAGGGAAATTTTTCAGGTAAATTTCATCCTGCAGTTTTTTTACTGCATCATGGTATTATATGCCCCGATATATCTGCATGAGCATATTGGTTTTAACTGGAGTGAAATCGGCGTTATGTTTACCATTATGCTTCTGCCTTTTGTAATTTTTCAGCTGCCGGCGGGAAAAATCGCCGATAAATACCTCGGCGAAAAGGAGATGCTAATTGCCGGAATGCTGATTATGCTGGCGGCCACCGGTTCCATATTTTTTATCAGTTCCAGGAGCTTTTTACTCTGGACGGCCGTTTTATTTTTAACCCGCGTCGGCGCTGCGCTAGTTGAGGCGATGCAGGACGTTTATTTCTTTAAGCAAATTGACAGACACGATATGGATTTAATAGATTTATTCCGCAATGTTCGCCCGTTTGCCTGGCTGGTCGCGCCGCTGTTCGCGATTATAGTTTTAGAGCTGCTGCCGATAAAATTCTTATTTCTGTTTCTGGCGGTGGTAATTTTAATAGGTTTAAAGCCGGCGCTGTCATTGGAGGACACTAAATAAAATTTCTAATTTTTAATTAACCTAATTATTCTAAACAAATTCCAATATCATAATGCACAAAGCGCCAAATTTAGGCATTAATCATTGATAATTGGGCATTATTTAGGTCAATTAGAAATTAGAGTAATTAGAAATTTTTAAATTGTTTTTCCTTGACTTTTTATAGAAAGTATAATAAGCTACAGAAGTATTTAACTTAATAATAGCCAAATAATATGTCCCAAGACGCCATAATTAAGCTTGAGTGCACGGAATGCAAGCAGGTTAATTATAATTCCCATAAAAACAAAAAGACCTTAAAAGAGCGCTTAAATCTGAAAAAATTCTGTAAATTTTGCAGAAAGCATACCGCGCACAAAGAAACAAAGTAAACCTACAACTATTACTTTAAGTTGCAAAATATAGCATTCCCGTGCTATATTTTGTTTATATGGGGGATTCGTATAATGGTAGTACAATGGTCTCCAAAACCATTTGCGTAGGTTCGATTCCTACATCCCCTGCATGTCTAATTGCCAGCCAGTCAGATTTTTAACTCCGAAAAAATTTCAGCTTGATGGACTTTGGTTTTTTAAGCCAAAATCAAAGCAAGCCGTGATTTTTATTCATGGTCTCGGCGGCGCCATGTTTTGGCCGGGATTGGTTTATAATTTAGCCGACGCGAAGACTTCAGTCTTAACTTTCAATAACCGGGGGCACGATAAAATTTCAAACATCAGGCGCGCGGATGCCAAAGGAAAAATTCACAAAACGCTCGCCGGTTCCGCCCATGAGGTTTTTACCGATTGCGCGGACGATATTCAGGGAGCGGTTAATTTTTGCAAAAAACAAGGGATTAAAAAAATTATTCTCGCCGGCCACTCTACCGGCTGCCAAAAGTCAGTTTACTATTTAG
>PFAR01000010.1:0-9019 GCA_002773655.1 Candidatus Falkowbacteria bacterium CG10_big_fil_rev_8_21_14_0_10_43_10
CGGTTCCGCCACTATTAGCGTGACCGCTACGATTGCCGCTACCGGGCAGACAGTCATATTCACCGGTGCAACCTCTGGCAAATACGGAACATCCGGCGCTTTTGATGTCGCGGGCGGTTCAGCGCATCATTTTGACGTTTCTGGAATTTTGAACGGCGCGGCCGGCGCGACTTCCGCCGCTACCATTACCGCACGCGACCAGTATAATAATATAAAAACCAATTATGCCGGAACGGTTGTCGCAACCTCTACCGATGCGCAGCTGGTTACAGCCGGCAGCCTTATTTTCGGCGGCATTACCGGACAAATTACAGTTGACGTTACCTTAAAGACAGCCGGAACGCAGGTTGTGACTTTTTCGCAAAGCGATGATGCCGGCATCAACGGTTCCCAGAGCAACATATCAGTTAATCCCGCCGCGCTCTCGGCAGTAGAAATAAATACCCAGCCGGGAAATACGAACGGCAATGTTGACAATGTTTTACAGCAACAGCCGATAGTTAATTTAAAAGACGCTTACAATAATTTAGTTACTGGCAATATAACCGTATCCGCGTCAATCGTCAGCGGCAGCGGAACGCTGCGGGGAAATTCCACTACTACCGCGGACGGCATCGCCGCTTTTACCGATTTGGGTTATTCCAAATCAGGCGAGGCCTTTACCATGAAATTTACCGCTAACGCGATTGACAGCGCGGTTTCCGGCAGCGTTACGGCTTTGAATTTCGGCGCGGTAATAGATTTAACGATTATCGGAGGGCCGGCCAATATTGCCGCCGGCGTTGAATCAGCCGCTTATACCGCGTCCTCCACCGACCAGTATGGAAATAGTGTCACTAGTGATATTCATAATTGGTCAGTAGCCAACGGCACCGGTACCGTTACTTTAAACGTTGATAAATTAACCGGCTTAACCACCGGCACGGTTACTTTAACCGCCACTTCAACGGCCAACGCTTTAGCCAACGACAGCTTAGTAGTTACGGTAGGGGCGGGGGCAGTCCATCATTTTGATGTTTCCGGAATCTTAGACGGAATCGCCGGCGCGACCTCAACCGCGACTGTTATCGCCCGCGACCAGTACAATAATATTAAAACCGACTATGCCGGCACTATTGTTGCCACCTCCACTGACGCGCAGATCACGACCGGAAGCGGCTTGACTTTCGGTGGCGTAACCGGCCAGCTTAGCGTTGATGCCAATTTAAAAACTGCCGGCAGCCAGATTGTAACTTTCTCCGACAACGGAGACGCGGGAATCAACGGTTCCCAGTCCGATATCTATGTCAGCCCGGCGGGGGTTGATCATTACGGCGTCAGCGCTTTCGGCAACCAGGCGGCCGGCGTGCCATTTAGCATAACCTTACAGGCGCAGGATGTTTATAATAATAATTCAACCACTACTTCAGAAAATATTAATATCACTTTCGGCTCTCCTGATGCCGGCGCCGCTCCGATTGCTACCTCAACCATTGACGGCGCGGCCGCGGTTGATATGACCATGACCGCTGCCACTGTCGGCCAGAGCATAATTTTTACCGGCGCTGCTTCCGGAAAAGTCGGGACATCAAACGCGTTTAACGTAGCGAATAATACTGCCATTGACCATATCGCCTTTACGGTTCAGCCGGAAAACAACGCTACCTCCAGCGCGGTTTTTAATCCGCAGCCGCAAATTACTTTGTATGACGCGTATAACAATGTCATTGCTACTGACAGCACCACTAATGTGACAATTACCGCCGTAGATGCGGCCGCCACCACTACTCCGGCAGCCGGCGCCTTAGGCGGAACCGCCACAGTTACGGTTGCGAATGGCGTCGCCTCCTTTACTAATTTAACCTACAATAAAATAGACCAAATTAAGCTAAAAGCTGCGGCCGGCGGTAAGGAGGATTTCTCCAACACTATCCAAAATACGCCGGGAGCCTTAGATCATTTTACCTTTGCTTTTGACGGCGAAATTATTGTTGCCGGAGTTGCTACCACGACCGTAGTTACCGCTTATGACGCTGACGGCAATATTACTTACCGCGATACTGACGGTAGTGTCTTGGGAAGTGAGTCAATTACAGTAACTACCAACGCTGACGCGGCTCCAAACCCTGCCTATGCTCCGCTTTACGACGGGACCGACATGCGGGGCGCTGGCACTGTTAAGACCGTTTCCTTTAGCGGTGGCACTTTCACTACCGGCAATATAATTTTATATAACGCGACCGCGGCGGCTAAAAACATAATTATTACCCACAGCGGAGTTTCCGGGCTGGATACTTTAACCGTTGATCCGGCCAGCATCGCTAATTTAGCCATTAGCGGCGACACTCCCGTTACTACGGCGCAGATCAGCAATATTAATATTACCGGAGCCGATGCCTATAGCAACGTGGTAACTAATAATAATTCAACTAATATCAATTTAACTTCCGGCGGCGGCAGCAACCTTGGCTCCGGCGGCGGCGCTTTAACAGCGGGCTTGTTTACTACAACCTTAACTAAGGACACGGCCGGAGCGGCTACCGTTACCGTCAGTTCCGACGGCCTGACCTCCAAGAGCGTAGCCATCACCTTTACTGACGGCACTGGTCCGACGGTTGACAGCTGGACCCCGACCGACGGCGTAATCAATGTCAGCCGTTCAATAAACGTGGTCATCACTTTTTCCGAGGACATGGCGACGACTACTTTAAATTCCACCAATATTAAATTGAAAAAATATGTTGCCGGAGACGGCAGCGGGGAAGACACATTTATGGATGTAACTCCGAGCGGTTTAAGGCAGGCGGTTTTAGCAACCAGCACCCCGCTGGCTTACGGCACCAAATATTATATTTACATCAGTACCGGAGTACAGGACGCGAACGGCAACTCTCTGCAAGCGGCCTGGGACGATACACAGGCCAGCAAAGACTCGCATGAGTTTACCACCGAAGCGGCCGAAACAACCGCGCCCACGGTTGTGAGCTGGGCGCCCTCTGACGACAGCGCCGGCATGTCAATCAGTCCGCAGATCTGGATTAAGTTTTCCGAGGCCCTGGATACCTCAACTGTGGCCAGCGGAAATATAGAATTGCGCAAATATAGCGATAGTTCGGAAGTCGCCGTAACTTACAGCATTCAGGACGGAGACACCAAAGTTGTTTTTAATCCGACGGCTAATCTGGCTTACGGCACCCAGTATTACTTTTTCATCGGCACCGGCCTGAAAGATGTGGTTGGCAATTCTTTCGCGGCTAATACTTGGTACGCGGCCCAGAAAGCCCAGCATGAGTTCACCACTTTAACCGATTTGATAATTGATGATTATGTTTTAGAGCAAAGCAATGCCACCAGCACTGATTTATACGCCGACGGCTGGCGCTACCGCTTTGACATCAGCGCCTATAACGCCAATGAAGAGGACATGTTCGTGAAATTCAGCGACTGGGCGCGCTCCGGCGGCGGCGGGAGCATTGCCGCGAACGGCAATATGCGGATGCTGATAGATGAGAGCACCGGCAGTGAGATTGCTCCGATGGGCGGATTTACCGAAGACATTATCGTTAACGGCAGCGGCAGTATTAAGAGCTACGCGTTAGGCAATAATTATGCCGACCAGACTTTACTGGGCGTGCCTAACACCCCGGCCAATATTACCGGCCTTGATAGAAACGGCAGCTTGTCCGGGCGCCAGATCACTTTCTATATCTTTACAAAGATTCCAGCCGCTACTCCGGACGGATTATATAATACTACTTACGGAATTTTGACGCAGGAATAAAAATGAATAATTAGTGATTTTGTGATAAAATAAACCCTACCAATTACTAATCATTACCAATATACTAATGCCTTTTAGAGGTATAAAAAGTATTAATATTTTATAGTCTTACAAAGTACTATTGGTATATTAGTATAGATTAGTAATTAGTAGATAATAAAATATGAAAAAAACAATCATAACAATTCTGACACTAATAAGTTTGATATTATCGCCAAGCGTGGTTTATGGCGGGGAAGTTTCCGGCTGCATCGGCTCCGGATGCGACGGCGGCGGATCAGTGGGGGGGATTCCCACGCCTCCGGCGAGCATCAGCGCTTCGGCCAGCGGTTACGCGCAGATTAACGTTTCCTGGAGCGCGGTTGATAATGCTGACAACTATAAATTATACCGCTATACGCAGGACGCTGACTGGGATTCGCTGGCGACTTTAGCGACTACAACCGCGGATGTTTTATATTCGGATACCGGCGGCTTAAACGCCTCTACGACCTATTACTATAAAGTAAAAGCGGTGCGGGACGGCAATGATTCGGCCTGGAGCGCTACCGCGTCAGCTGCGACTGATGTTTTGGCCATTCCGGCTAATTTAAGCGCCGGCGCCGGAGGCATTACCCAGATTAATTTAACCTGGAACGCGGTTAGCGGAGTTGACGGCTACAAACTTTACCGCAGTACTGCCGATGCGGATTGGAGCAGCGCGACTTTAGCGGCCACAACCGCGAATACCAGCTATACTGATTCTGGATTGAATATCGCCGCGGCTTATTACTATCGCGTAAAGTCATATTTAGGTTCAATAGATTCGGAATTCAGCGCGACCACTACCGCGACGACTAATTCGCTTAGCGCGCCTGCCGGTTTTACCGCCTCTGCCGGAGGCGAGAGCCAGATTAACTTAAGCTGGAACGCGGTTAGCGGCGCGCAGGGGTACGAAATTTATCGGCAGGGAAGCGACGGCAATTGGGACAGTGCTTCTGTTTTTACTAGTACTTCCAACGCCAGTTACGCTAATTCCGGCTTATCTTCCGGCGCTACTTACTATTATCGTTTGAAATCATATAATGGCGGCAATAAATCAGAGTTCACCGCTACTAAATCGGCCACGACTGATGCCTCTGGCGGCGGGGGAGGCGGTGGCGGCGGTGGTGGTGAATCAACCGCGCCTGCCAGCGGCACCCAAACTACCACTACTACTTCAACCTCCAGCGACGGCACCCAAACCGTAAACGAAGTGGAAACAGTTACCACGAGCGGCGTTGTTACCGGCACTTCGATAACTGCAACTATTAATCCGCCGGCTGTTCCCAGCAATACGCAGACCGTCAGTTTAGATACTTCTGCTGCCGCAGATGTCAATCAAGTGGGAGTAAGCCTGTCTGCCGGTGTTCTGCAGGAACTGCTCAATACCTACGGAGCCGACAGCAATGTAGTCGTGGAGATTTCCTCCAACCAAGCGACCGCCGCCGAAGCCGCTAATTTAGGCAGCGGGCAGTTTTTAATCGGCCTGGATGTTTTTTCTATCAATATTACGGTTAACGGCAACTCCGTCACTTCATTCGCGAATCCTTTGACTTTGACTTTTGATGTTGCCGGAATCGCTAACCAGAGCGAGCTTACTGTTGCCTGGTATAGCACGGAATTAAATATGTGGATTGAGTTGGGCGGAACCGTCAGCAATAATGTTTTAACTGTTACCGCGGGCCATTTAACTGATTTTTCCGTTATTAGGACAACTGGAGCTGAAGGCGAAGTTTTGGGCGTGAAAATAGGCGATGCTGGTAATTTTGTCGCGGCGGAAAAAGAATTGTTAACCGCTATTGATAAAAAGTTGACCGCTCGGGTCGCTGGAAAAATATTATTACAGGTTGAGAATCATGGCGAAGCTTGGTACGTTGACCCGGTAAGCCAGAAGAGATATTACTTAGCCAACGGCGCGGCCGCTTATGAAGCTTTGCGCAAGTTCGGGCTGGGCATTACCAACGCCAATCTGGCGAAAATTCCGGTCGGCATAGAGGAGCGGTTTAAAGACACGGATACAGACAAAGACGGCCTGGCCGACAAGCTGGAAGAAGGGCTGGGAACTGACAAAGCTAAGAAAGACACCGACGGCGACGGAGTGTCCGATTATGAAGAAGTAATAAATCAGGCCACCAATCCGCTGGGCAAGGGCAAAATTTATTACAGCACCAGCTTAATTAGCCGATTATTAGGTAGAATTGTCCTGCAGGTTGAATCTAAAGGAGAGGCCTGGTACATCAATCCGGCTGACGGCAGAAGGTACTATATGAAGGATGGGGCAGCCGCTTACCAGATTATGCGATTTTTATCCCTCGGCATCACTAACGAAAATATCAGAAAGATAGATATCGGCGAATTTTAAAACCCACAAATCAACAAATTAGTTACAAATATTACAAATCCTTGCCATAGCGCAAGGATTTTGTTTTTTAAGTAAAATGAGTTATGATAAAATATATATAGATTACCGCCTGCCTGCCGGTAGGCAAGGCTTTCGCGGGAATGACAATTTGAAAAGCTGAATATGAAAAAAAAGATAACAAAGAAAACTAAAAAGACAACCAATAAAATTAAAAGGAAAAGCTCTGGTTTGGATTTTTTAGAGTTGATTGATTCTGATGCTGACGGCCTGTCGGATGCGGAGGAAAAAAAGCTGGGCACCGATCCCCTGTCCGCCGATACGGACCGCGACGGATTAAACGATTTGGCGGAAGTTAAGGTTTACCATACCGACCCCCTGGACCCCGATACCGATAAAGACGGTATCTCCGACAGCGAAGAGGTGCGGCTGGGGCTTAATCCATTAAAAAAGGACAAGCTTAAAGATATTTTTATTCCTCATCAGGGAAATGATTATAAGCCCTATTTATTGCAGTCTAAGCGCGCTATTTTTTACAGCCTATTTTTCGTCGGATTGAAGGCGATTGTTTTTGTTTTCGCCTTGTCTTTGCCCGTCCAGGCTTTCATGATGCCGGATGTTTTAGCGCTCCAGCGCGGACAAATATTGGATTTGATAACGCAATTTCGGGCGGAAAAGGGAATTAATATTTTATCTGAAACCGGCAAGCTTAATACATCGGCGCAGGCCAAGGCCGGAGACATGGTAATAAATAAATATTTTGACCATACCGGCCCGGACAACCATACTTTGCCCTATTTTTTAAGCCAAGCCGGCTACAACTACCGGGTGGCCGGAGAAAATTTAGCCATGGGATTTTCCAGCGCCGAAAAAGTATTTAATGCCTGGTTGAAAAGCCCCCTGCATTACAAAAATATAGTGGACGAGGAATTTATGGAAACCGGCCTGGGCATAGACAGCGGCGATTATAAAGGCAAAAATACCATTTTTATCGCCCAGCATTTCGGCACTCCGGCGGCATTGGCCGCCGCCAAAGCGCCTGAACCGGGGGCGGCCAGCGCTCCTGCCCCGGCAGCCGGCAAAGAGCTTAGCCAAGTTTTAAGCGAGAAAGTCCATCCCCCCGCGGTAAAAATCTCTCCGCCCGCGTCTAAACCGGCCGCTCCAGCCATTCCGGCGGAAAAGGACCGCCAGGCTCCGGCAAAGGAATTTTCATATTCAGCGGACCAGTCCAGAGTATTTTGGAAGTACGACGGGCGGGAAACGGTTTTTACCGCCAAAGCCTACATCAAAGGCGAGATCAGCCAGGCGGAGGTCTATATCAGCGGCTACCCGTTAACTTTAAATAAAGATGAAACCGAAGCTGATTTATATTCCGGCCGGCTGACTGTTGAGGAAAACATCGATGATTTTTTTAAAGTCGTTATCGCGCCAACGATAAAAATTCAGGACGCTAAAGGGAATGAAGTTATTGACAGCATTAATTGGTACGAAATAAAAATTGTCAGCCAAACCCCGGTAGAGAAGTATACGGCGGCTCGGGATGTCCTGCCGGCCGGCGTGACTAAAGTCTTCAACGCCTCGCGGGCAGTCTACGGCGTGGGATTGGCAATTTTTACCATAGTGCTGCTGTTAACTATTTTAGTGGAAATTAAAAGGCAACATCCGCACCTTATTGTCCAATCGCTCGCGGTAATATTATTATTAACTACTTTGTTAGTAATTTAATCCCTACGAAATACGAATTTGTACGAATATACGAATATAGATTCCCGCTTTCGCGGGAATGACAAAAAAGTATTTGTATATTCGTATTTATTCGTAATTAGCAGGAGCTATGGATTTTTCTTTGCAATTATTTTCCATCATAATTTTAGTTTTGTCAGCCGCTTTCCATGAATACATGCATGCCTGGATGGCGGACCGTTTAGGCGACCATACTGCCCGGGACTTAGGCCGGCTGACGATTAACCCGCTGGCCCATTTAGATTGGTTCGGGTCGATTTTTTTGCCCCTGCTTTTGGTAATCAGCAACACGCCGTTCGTCTTCGGCTACGCCAAGCCGGTGCCGTTCAATCCCTATAACCTGCGCGACGGAAAATGGGGGCCGGCGAAAGTGGCGGCGGCCGGACCGCTGGCCAATTTTTTACTCGCCCTAATTTTTGGGCTAATATTACGTTTCTATCCGGCTATAAATCCCCAGCTGTATCTCCTGCTTTTTTACATCGTGATTATTAATCTCGTTTTAATGGTTTTTAATCTGATTCCCATCCCGCCGCTGGACGGTTCAAAAATAATTTTGCCTTTCCTTCCGTACCATTTGCAGGAAAAATATTTTCGTCTGGAGCCATACGGCATGATGCTGGTTATTTTCGTCATGCTGATGGGCCTTAACGCCGTTTGGTTTTTCGTCAGCCTGCTGTTCCGGCTAATCGTAGGAGGATAAAATGGAATTGAAAAACCGGAAACGCAACCGTTTATTGAATTATGATTATAAAGGAGAAATGGACAGGAACAACAAAGAAAATTTATTTATATAAAAAATATGCCAGGGAGGACTTTGGATAAAACCCGTTTATCCATATTTTTAAGGTTGTTAATTCTGCCCCTTTTATTGTCGGCAGGATTTTTTATTTTGGGGAGTATCGCGCGGGCGGTGAACGTGGAGATTAACGGGGATGTTGTATGGGAGGAGGCGGACAGCCCGGTGATGGTTAATGAAAATATCTGGGTGAAGGCAGACGCCAGTTTGACAATTGAGCCCGGAGTAGTAGTGAAATTCGCACCGGAAAAATATATCGTCAGTTCCGGCATTTTTCAGGCGGAAGGAACAGCCGAAGATCCGGTTGTTTTTACTTCTATTAAAGACGATAAATACGGCG
>PFAR01000010.1:9044-10981 GCA_002773655.1 Candidatus Falkowbacteria bacterium CG10_big_fil_rev_8_21_14_0_10_43_10
GCCGCAGTCCGGCGATTGGATGTATTTATCTTTTAATAACAGCCATAGTGATAATATTTTAAGCAATGTAGTCATAAAATATGCCGGATCATCTGGCAGCGGGGCGCTATACGTGTATAAAAGCAAGTTAACTATTAATAACGCGGTTATAACCGATAACGGAGCGGCTATTAACAGCACCCAAAGCGAATTAACGGTTAGCAATTCCATAATGCATAATAACATGATCCCGTGGATGGGGGATACATTAATTGATGCCGGAGTAGATAATAACAACAACGCCAGTTATTCCGTGGACGCTAGGAATAATTGGTGGGGAAGCGCGGACGGTCCTTGCCCCTGGCGGCAGTTAATCCCGTCAAGTACCCCAATATGGACGGTTGATATGGAGGAGTTATGCGGCTCGCGGGTGTTAGTTGATACCGGAGTAGTTTATGAACCGTGGCTTACTTCGGAGCCTGTATTTACTGAACCCGAACCAGAGCCGATTATATTCGTTCCGGGAATTACCGCCTGCATTAATTTAAAAGTCTTGACAGATCTGGAAGAAAGCTCTTATGACTGGGAAATATTCGGGCAGTATTATCAGGGCTTGATTAAAACAATTGAAGCCGCCGGATTTACGCAGGGAGAGAATTTTTTTATCGGCTGCTACGATTGGAGGAAAACGAACGGCTATAATCCGGACGCGGCGGTTAATTCCGGCGAGGAGTATTTAAAATATTGGATTGACCTGGCTTTAGAAAACTCCAGCAGCACGAAAGTAGATATCGTCGCTCACAGCATGGGCGGGCTTTTATCCCGCAGTTATATTCAGGGGAGCAGATACCGGAATGACGTTAATAATTTTATAATGCTCGGCACGCCGAATTATGGATCAACTGATTCATATAATTTATGGGAGGGTGGTGAAATTCCGGAAAAGTGGAATGAATTTAAATGGATTTTAAGAACATATTTAACATATTTAAAATTTAAAGGATTAAATATCACAAATGTGGCAACTGTGCATGAATATATTCCATCTATAAAACAGCTACTCTCAACCTATGATTATATAATTAACAAAGAAACAGAATTGATTTTATCAAACAATTTAATGAACGAGCAGAATAGCTGGCTGAAAGAATTAAACGCAGCTGAAAATTTAGAAAAATTAACAGAACGGACAACAAATGTTAAAATAATAAATGGGGATGGAGTCTCTACTAGGAATACAATTACGGTCGGGGACAGGTCATTAGCCGATATAGTTTTAAACAAATGGCCGGACGGCCGTCCGGACGAAGATATTATTGATAACCGCGATAACGGCGACGGAACGGTTTTATCAAGCAGTGTTTTAATAAGCGGAATCGCGAGCAGTACGGTCGCCGGCGCCGAGCATAGCGCCCTGCCGGACCAGGCCGCGTTGTTGGTTTTACAGGAATTAGGGCTGGCAAGCGGGCAGGTTTTCAGTTCTCCGGAAATTAACGATATGCTGATAGTGATGGTTGCGTCGCCGGTTGACCCAATAGTAACCACCGCGGATAATAAGCAGGTTGGCGGCAGTGTAAACGAAATAGCCAACGCGCAGTATTTCAGCGCCGGAGATTCAGGCGTTAAAATTATTGCCATTCCCAATCCGCCCAGCGGAAATTTTACGGTGAGTTTAACCGGAAATAACGGCGGTTCTTATAACATGGTTTCAATTTATTCCAACAGCGGTTCTACTGTCAGCTCGGAGACAAGCGGGGAAGTAAATAGCGGGCAAAATATAGTTTATAGTTCAAATTTGCAATCCGGCGCAAGCCCGAATTTAGGAGAGCTATTATTGCCCGTTGAAGAAAGCGAGCCGGAAAATGTTCCCTCCGGCGGAGCGGTGCCAATATGGCTTTTGCAGGAAATGAGCGGCCAGCCGAAAATTTTGGGCATAAAAATTTATCAGGAGGAGAGCG
>PFAR01000046.1:0-8356 GCA_002773655.1 Candidatus Falkowbacteria bacterium CG10_big_fil_rev_8_21_14_0_10_43_10
TTGACCCCCTCTGTATCTCCCTCTTATAAAGAGAGAGAGAAAATTTTAGGCAGACCATTAGCAGAAGCTTTAGGTTTAGACGATGTTGTGTACGAAATTGATAATAAATCAATCACTAATCGACCGGATTTGTGGGGGCATTATGGAATGGCGAGGGATTTGGCAGCGGTACTGCCCTCACCCCTAACCCCTCTCCCGCTTCAGCCGCTTGAGCGGCTTCGCGGGCGAGGGGAAACTAAGCTGCAAGTGAAGGTTGAGGATAAAAAATTATGTCCGCGGTATATGGCGGCAGTTGTGGATGGTATAGAAATAAAGCCGTCGCCCGCGTGGATGCAGAAAAGATTAATTTCCTGCGGCATGCGGCCGATAAGTAATATAGTGGACATTACTAATTATGTGATGTTGGAATTAGGCCAGCCGACGCACGCTTTTGACGCGCAAAAGTTAGGCAATACTATAATCGTGCGGCGGGCAAAACAAAACGAAAAGATAACGACTTTGGACGGGCAAGAACGAAAGTTGGATGAGGAAATGTTGTTAATAACTGACGGAAAAAATCCAGTGGCCATTGCGGGCGTGATGGGCGGCGGCAATTCGGAAATTGACGATAGTACCAAAAGTATCGTGATAGAGTCGGCGAATTTCAATCCAATTTCTATCCGCCAAACTTCGCAAAAGCTGGGCTTGCGCAGCGAGGCGTCAATGCGCTTTGAAAAGTCCCTTGACCCGAACTTGTGCGAAGTTGCGATACAGCGAATTATTAGCTTAATTAAAGCCAGTTGCCCGCAGGCAAAAGCCGCGAGCAACTTGGCAGACATCAAAAATTTTAAATTAAATCAGGGGCCAATCAAACTTAATTTAGAATGGCTGAACAAAAAAATTGGGGTGGAAATGCCCAAAGCAAAAGTAGTGAAAATTTTTAAAAGTTTGGGATTTGTCGTTTCCGGCGGAAAAATGTTGAGCGTGAAAGTTCCGACTTGGCGGGCAACTAAAGATGTTTCCCTTCCTGAAGATTTGGCGGAAGAAGTAGTCAGAATTTACGGCTACGATAATATTAAATTAACAATGCCGCAAGCTTCCATGCAGGCGCCGGAAGTAAATGAGGAGAGGGAATTTGTCAACAAACTAAAAGATATTTTGTCCGGTGGCGCGGGAATGACGGAAGTTTATAATTATTCTTTCGTGAACGAGGCGCGGTTAAAGAAATTAAACATAGACGCGGATAAATACATTAAACTGGCTAATCCTTTAACAAATGAGTATACTTTATTAAGACAAACGATTCATCCGCTGCTGCTGGAAAATGTTGTTGCTAACCAGCGCAACTTTAAGGTTATTAAAGTGTACGAAGTGGGAAATGTTTTTTGGAATAAAGCGGGACAATTAAAAAAAGACCGAACTGGCAAGGAAAAGCTGCCTCATCAGCAATTAATGCTTTCCTGTGTATACGCGAGCGAAGAAAACGACAACTTTTTTAAGCTGAAGGGCATTATTGAGTATTTATTGTTAATATTAGGAATAAAGGAAGTAGGTTATTCCCGTTCGCATGACATAGAATACGCCAGTAATGAGAGCAGGGTTGAAGTAGGCGGAGAGTTAACCGGTTATTTGTTTAATATTGACGGCAATATCGCCAAAAACGTGGGAATTAAAATAAACGCGGCTATTTGCGAACTGGATTTAGCGTCACTATTTAAGCGATATCAAAGCGCGGGCGCAAAATCATATCAACCAAAAAATAAATTCCCTTTCGTTTATCGCGACCTGGCTTTTGTCATTGATGAAAAAATACTATATAATGATTTTAAGGAAGCCATGCTTGGCGCGAACGGATTAATAAAAGAAGTTGAGCTGTTTGATTTGTATACGGGCGATAAGGTGGGAAACGGCAAAAAAAATTTAGCTTTCCATATTACTTTCGGCGATCCGAAAAAAACTTTAACCGGAGAAGACGCGGATAAAGCGCAAGATGAAATAGTGAAACATTTAAACAAAAAATTTGGCGCGCAACTGCGCGATTTTTAATACTCTTAAAGGAGGGAATATGCAAATTGTAAAAAAATTAGACTTAAAATCAGTCGCTAACATCTACGGCGCTTTTTTGGCGCTGAGCGCGTTTTTAACTGGGCTGGGAATAGGCGCCGTCAATATTGTTAACCGGGTTCTGGAGGGCGGCAACGGAATCGGGGCTGTCGCGGTAATTATAGTATTCAACATTTTGTACGGAATTTTAGTGGGGTTGATCAGCGCACTGGCGGCGGCGGTGGTCGGCTATATTACCGGCTGGATTTTTGCGTGGCTTTATAATTTTTTCGTAAAGATTAAATTTATTGGAGGAATTAAGATCGAGTTAGAATAATACCCTCACCCCTGCCTCTCCCCCGAAGGTGGAGGGGAACTAAAGTTTTTTAAGTTTATAAGGGAATATGATAGAAACTTCAAAAGACATCTTATGGATAACAATCGCCGGCAGTGCCGGGTTGCTGACTCTTTTTTTATGCTGGGGAATCTTTTATATGGTGATGATAATCAGGGCGGCGTCAAAATCCGTTAAGCGGGTGGAGCAGGTGATTGAAAGCATTAATGAGGCCATAAAAACAACTAAAGAAAAAATTGAACATAGCGCCGCTTACTTGTCTGTGCTGGGAGAGGGCATAAAGAAAGTGATGGAAATTGCCAGAGACAGCGGAGTTGATATTAAAGGCAAGAAGCCAAGAAGAAGCAAAGAGTAAAAAGGCAAAAACAATAATCAGCCAGGACGTTTTACGTTCTTTTTTATTTGCCAACAACATTTTTTTGGGATATGATATATTTGTTATAAAACAATAAAAAATTTGAGATAAAGGAGGACGAGGATGCAATGCGCGTCTCGTCTTTTATTACTTCCATATTATTTTTTATTCCCGATTTTTTTACTGTCATTCCGCAGTATTGCGGAGTCTAGAATTTGTTTGCAGAGAGTAGGCAGAAATTCTCGTTTTTACGGGAATGATAAATGACGGAGATGACATAAACATATGCCCAAATTCACTCATTTGCATATCCATACCCATTACAGTCTGCTTGACGGTTTAATAAAACCGAGCGAGCTGGTGCAGAAAATAAAAGAAGACGGCGGGGACGCGGTTGCCATTACCGACCACGGGGTAATGTACGGTATAATTGATTTTTATCAAGAGTGCAAAAGGGCCGGCATTAAGCCGATTATTGGAGTGGAAGCTTATGTGGCGCCGAATGGCCGGCATAACAAGCGGGCCAGAGCTGATGAAAAGAATTACCATCTGATTCTGCTCGCGAAAAACAATACCGGCTACCGGAATTTAATTAAGCTGGTAAGCTTAGCCCACCTGGAGGGATTTTATTATAAGCCGCGCATTGACGACGAATTATTGGCGGAACACTATGAGGGTTTAATCGCCATGACCGCCTGCATCCAGGGAGAAGTTCCGATGCTGATTTTATCCGGCCAGGAGGAAAAGGCCAGGGAAAAAATTTTATATTATAAAAATTTATTCGGTCCGGACAGCTTTTATTTGGAAATTCAGCATAATCCTTCCATTGCCAAACAGGGATATGTCAATCAGGCCCTGATTAAACTAAGCCGAGAGTTAAATGTGCCGCTGGTGGCGACTAATGACGCCCATTATTTGAATAAAGAGGACGATGAAGCCCATGACGTGTTGATTTGCCTGCAAACCAAGCGTAAGAAAAAAGAGAGCAACCGCATGAGCATGTTGGGCGAGGATTTTTCCGTGAAATCGGCGCGGGAGATGGCGGAAGTTTTTAAAGATACTCCGGAGGCGATCGCCAATACCAATAAAGTTGCCGAAATGTGCAATGTGGAAATAAAGCTGGGTGAATATCAGCTTCCCCGCTTTGAGGTGCCGGAGGGATACACGGACAAAAGTTATTTGGAAAAATTATGTTATAAAGGGCTGATAAAGCGCTACGGAAAAAGCTACAGTGAAATTGACCAGGAAAAAAAAGACAGGCTTGATTATGAGCTGGCTGTTATAAATAAGATGGGCTTTCCTTCTTATTTTTTAATCGTAGCCGATTTTGTCAGCTGGGCCAAGGAAAATGGCATTATAGTCGGCCCGGGGCGCGGCAGCGCCGCCGGTTCTTTCGCTTCTTATATTTTAGGCATTACTAATTTAGATCCTTTAGAGTATGACTTAGTGTTTGAGCGATTTTTGAATCCGGAGCGCATTTCCATGCCGGATATTGATTTGGATTTTGCCGATGCGCGCCGCGATGAGGTAATTAAATATGTGGAAAAAAAGTATGGCAAGGACCATGTCTCGCAGATTGTAACTTTTTCCACCATGGCCGCCCGGGCGGCCGTGCGGGATGTCGGCCGGGTGCTGGATTATTCTTATGATTTTTGCGATAAAATAGCCAAATCCATTCCCATGTTCACCACTATCGCGCAGGCGGTAAAAATGCCGGAATTGAGGGAGATATACCAGCGGGAGGAGGGAGCGCGGGAAATAATAAATAACGCGAAAAAGATTGAGAATGTCATCCGCCATTCTTCCGTTCATGCCTGCGGCGTTTTAATAACCAATGATCCGGTCACCGATTATGCCCCCGTGCAGTATATTTCCTCCGACGAGCAGGGCTTTACTGTTTCGCAATATTCTTTGCACCCAATTGAAGATTTGGGATTGCTAAAAATGGATTTTTTAGGATTAAAGAATTTGACGATTATTGAATCGGCTTTAAAGATCATTAAAAATACCCGCGACGTTAAAATTGACATTGATAAAATTCCTTTTAATGAACAAAGTACTTATAAATTGCTGCAAAAAGGAGATACCACCGGCGTCTTCCAGTTAGAGTCCGCGGGCATGAAGCGTTATTTAAAAGAGTTGCAGCCGACGGAGTTTGAAGATATTATTGCCATGGTATCATTATATCGTCCCGGGCCGATGGAATGGATTCCTGATTATATCGCCGGCAAACACGGAAAAAAGCAGCCAAGATATTTACATCCAAAATTAGAGCCGATTTTAGCTAAAACTTACGGGGTGGCGATATACCAGGAGCAGGTAATGCAGATGGCGAGGGATTTAGCAGGCTTTACCATGGGAGAGGCGGACGTATTGCGCCGCGCTATTGGTAAAAAAATTCCTAAACTCTTAGCTGAACAAAAAAGCAAATTTATTGACGGCTGTGTAAAGCACGGGATCGCCAGCGAACTGGCCGAAGAGATTTTCGCTTTTATTGAGCCATTTGCCGGCTACGGATTCAATCGGAGCCACGCCGCCTGCTACGCCTTAATCGGTTACCAAACCGCTTACTTGAAAGCGAACTACCCAACGGAATTTATGGCAGCCCTGATGACAGCCGATCAGGAGGATATAGAGCGGGTGCCGGTCATGATTGAAGAATGCCGCAATATGGGCATCCAGGTTCTGCCGCCGGACGTTAATGAATCATTTGCCGACTTTACCGTGGTAACCAGCGGCACTTCCCAAAACGTGGTATCTTCGGAGCAGGAATCTAAAACCATCCGGTTCGGTCTGCGCGCCATAAAAAACGTCGGCGGCCACATCACCGAGGTTATTATCAAAGAGCGCAAAGTTAACGGGCCTTATAAAGATATAGCTAATTTCATCCAGCGGGTGCAGGATAAAGACTTGAATAAAAAATCTATGGAAAGCCTGATAAAGACCGGCGCTTTTGACAAAATGGAAGAGCGGGGCAAGCTCCTGGCTAACCTGGATAAAATGCTGGAATACAGCCGCAACCTGACCTCGGCCAGAAACAGCGGGCAGGACAGCCTGTTTTCCCTGTCGCCGCAACTGGAAGTAGCTTCGACTATAACTTTGAATGATGCTGAACCGGCAAAGAAAAATGAAATTTTAACTTGGGAAAAGGAGTTGCTCGGTCTTTATATATCAGATCATCCTTTTAATGAATTTTCCAAAACGCTTGGCAACAGTATAATTAAATTCAGCGATTTGACCGTTTCCCTGGCCGAAGAGTTTGTTAATGTGGCCGGAGTCGTCAGCGTCGTAAAAAAGATTGTTACCAAAAGCAATGAGAACATGCTGTTTGTGAAGATTGAAGATAGGCTGTCTAATATTGAGTTGCTGGTTTTTCCCAGGCTGCTTAAGGAAACGGCTGAAATTTGGACGGAAGGCAATATTGTGATCTGCCGTGGCCGGCTTTCCAACAAAGATAATGAGTTGAAAGTTTTATGTGATAAAGCAAAAAAAGTAGATGCGGGCAACGTGGTTAAAATAGCGGCTGAATTCCAAAAGACGAATAATAACGGTTTTAAGAACGGGAACAGCATTAATAATGTTTCGCCGCCGAATCCGCCGGTCATTTCCCCGAAGCGCCTTTCCGTATCCGCCCCTGATATGAATATTATTCAGCCGCTAAAAATAAAAATCAATGATGTAAATGACGGGGGATTGTTAACAAAAGTTAAAGAACAGCTGACCAAAAGCCAGGGCCAGGTCAAAGTATTTTTTTATGTTCCTAACGGCGCCGGAATGCGGATTATTGAAACTGGATTTAGGGTAGACGCAAACGACGCATTAAAAGAAAAACTAAAAGAATTATTGGGAGCGGGCGCGGTTAAATGACATTATTACAAGATATTGTCAACCATTAACAAAAATAACCAATTCTGTTAAGATAAATCCAGTACCTTTGTTTTATTTTTTTAGTCATATATTCTAGCCATATATTTGTGAGTATATTCATCGCGGATATTTTTTAAAAGGTAAATAAAAAAACGAAATCAAAAAATATTAAAAATAAAAGTATGCCAAAACAAGCAAGGTCAATCAGTATCTATCGAAAAATTGCCATTACTTTTATCGTTTTAACTTTATTGCTGGCGGCAGTGGTTGTTTATTTTTCAATTGTCAGCGTCAAAATTGTCATTATTCCCAACAAAGAACGCACCTCCACTAGTTTTATAGTTACCATCAAGGACGGCGCCAGCCGGGAAGAATTAAAAGGACTGGCTATTACAGGTTTAGTCAGGCAGGTGGCGGTTGAGGCGGAAAGCAATTTTTTCGCCACCGGTAAAGAGGTAAAGGATGTGGAAGTAACCGGCAAAATTACAATTTATAATACGAGCCGCACTGAGCAGCCTTTAATCAAGACAACCCGATTGCTTTCTTCGGACGGTAAGTTATTCCGGCTTAAAGATACTGTTCGGGTGCCGGCCGGCGGCCAAGTTGATAATGTAGAAGTATCTGCCGACCAAGCCGGCCAGGAGATGACTATTGAACCGACAAAATTTACTATTCCCGGCCTGAATACAATTAGGCAGGAGTCAATTCACGGGGAAAGTTTTGAGAAATTCCAGTATGTGGAAAAAGGCGAAACTTTAATCTCCAATGAAGATTTAAACAAAGCTAAGGAAAATCTTAAGCAGCGGCTAAAAGACCGGCTGGCGGAAACGGTAAAAAATAACAATTATCAGGGATATGACAATGTTGTCCAAAAGATTGACGAAAATGCCGTGAAGTTTGAGACCGGCGCCAAAGCCGGGGATAAGGTTAACGAGTTTAAAATGTCGGCCAAAGTTGACGCGGCCGTAGTCGCGTTTAAAACCGAAGATGTGTCCGAGACGGCAAAGCTGAAAGTCGGGGAGTCCCTGCCGGATGACAAGCAGCTGGAGAGCTTTGACAGCAATAATTTTGAGTACAGCGTCGATAAATACAGTCTTGATAAAGGCATTGCCGATCTTAAAGTTAATGTCGCCGCGCAGATGATCCTTAAAGAAGGCACGGAAATAATAAAGGCGGATCGGCTGGTGGGGTTAAGCCGCGGACAGCTGGACGACTACCTGTCTTCCTTGCGGGAAGTAGCCGGCTACGAAGTGAAATTTACCCCCAACTGGATTACTAAGGTCCCCAGTTTAATTGACCATGTAAAAGTTGAAGTAGTAAAATAGTTGTTGGTATTATTTTGTTGTGTTATACTGGATAAATAATAAAAATATATGGCGACTATTTATAAATGTGATAAATGCAGTAAGATTATAAAGGATAAGCGGAAAGAAGTTTATTTCGGCGCTAATTTAGCGTCATATGATTTAATGAAAGAATATGGCTTGCCAGGCGAATTAACATTATGTAAAACATGTGGGGCGCCATTATTAAAATATTTAAATCGCTTTTTAAATAAGAATACGGTTAAAAAGGCGACTAAAAATAACTATGAATAACGAAGATTTACAACAAATTGAGCAAGTGGTTCGTACCGTGGTGCAAGAAGAAGTTAATAAAAGAGTTGAGGAATCGGAAACTTTAATAACTTCAGCGATAGCCGAAGGGTTTGACGGAGTGCAAAAACAGTTTGACGGAGTGCAAAAACAGTTTGACGG
>PFAR01000046.1:8467-16640 GCA_002773655.1 Candidatus Falkowbacteria bacterium CG10_big_fil_rev_8_21_14_0_10_43_10
AAGGACGAATGGAAAAAATTGCCGGATAGCGGCGCTATAAGCAGAATATTAGTTGAAGAGGGATTAAAAGTTAAAATATAAATATAATATTAAAAAAGTGATTGGCGCGGCTACCAACCGTGCTGTGCGCGTAAATGCGCATCCCAAATATTCGGGACTAAACTTTATATAATTAAGTGGTTCAGTTCGCAAATTAGCGAATCTGAGCAAATTAGGTGGAACCACGGGGGAATCCTCGTCCTATTATAGCAAAATATTTTTGCTGTATTGGGACGGGGATTTTTAAAATTAATTATCCTTTTGTCATTCCGAAGAAGCGTCAGCGACTGAGAAATATAATAAGCATATATCCCTCCAGCAGGCCTCGGCTCTCCGCCAGCTGACGGATCGCTCGGAATGACATAATATTCATATGACTAAAAAAGAAAACAATAATTTAGAAGTGATGCGCCACTCACTGGCGCATGTATTAATGCAAGCGTTAGAACACCTGTATGACGCGATTCCCGGCGTCGGTCCGGCGATTGCCAACGGCTTTTACCATGATTTTGATGCCGGCTATCAAGTCAAAGAAGATGATTTAGCAAAGATTGAAGAGGAAATGAAAAAAATCATCAAAAACAATTTGACGATTAAAGGAAAGGAAATGCCGGTTGTAGCAGGAATAAAATTTTTACAGGCAAAAAAATACAAGTACACGGCGGAATTGGCACAGGATTTAAAAAAAGAAGGGGAGGGAAGAATTAGTTTTTACGAGCAGGGCGATTTTACAAACATGTGCAAAGGCCCGCATCTTAATTCAACCGGCGAAATTAATCCGGAAAGTTTTAAATTAACCAAAATCGCCGGCGCTTACTGGAAAGGGAATGAAAAAAATGAAATGTTAACTCGTATTTATGGCGTAGCTTTTAAAACCAAAAAAGAGCTGGATGAGCATCTGGCGATGCTCGCCGAAGCGGAGAAGCGCGACCACCGAAAATTAGGCAAAGAATTGGATTTATTTGTATTTTCTGAAATTGTCGGCAAGGGTTTGCCTATGCTTACCCCTAAAGGCACGGTTATCAGAAAAGAATTAGAAAAATTTGTTTTGGAAGAAGAAGCTAAAAGAGGCTATCAGCACGTAGTTACTCCTAATTTAGCTAAGGTGGAATTATATAAAAAGTCCGGCCACTATCCTTACTACAAAGATACTATGTATCCGATTATGAAAGTGGATGAAGAAGAATTGATTTTAAGGCCGATGACCTGCCCTCATCATTTTGAGCTTTACAATTCCCGGCCTAGAAGCTATAAAGAACTGCCGGTACGCCTGGCCGAAATTGCGCACCAATATAGATATGAAAAAAGCGGAGAATTGTCAGGATTGACGAGGGTGAGAATGTTTTGTCTGGCGGATGCTCATATTATTTGCGCCAAAGAACAGGCGGACGATGAAATTAAAAATGTCTTAGACTTAATAGACTATGCTAATAAAATTTTTGGTCTGGAAAAAGGCAAAGATTATCGCTATCGGCTTTCTTTGGGGGATAGGAACGACGATAAAAAATATTACCAAGACGACGCGGCTTGGGATAAGGCCGAAGATATTTTAAGAAATGTTTTGAAAAAAACGGGAGCGCCTTATTTTGAGGCGACAGGAGAAGCCGCTTTTTACGGTCCAAAGATTGATGTGCAGATGAAAAAAGTAAACGGCCAAGAGGAAACCGCTTTTACCGTGCAATATGATTTTGTGATGCCTAAAAGGTTTAAATTGAATTATGTTGATAAAGACGGAAAAGAAAAAGAACCGATTGTGATTCATCGTTCCTCCATCGGATGCTTTGAAAGGACAATGGCCTTTCTGATTGAGCATTACGCCGGCGCTTTTCCGGTTTGGCTGTCGCCGGTGCAAGTTAAACTCCTGGCGGTCAGCGAAAAGCACGTAAAGCATTGCCAAAAATTAGCGGATGAATTTAGCCAGCAGGGAATCAGGGTGGAGGTGGACGCCAGCGATGAAACCGTGGGCAATAAAATCCGCAAAGCTATCAAAGAAAAAACGCCATATATGCTGGTAATAGGGGATAAAGAAATAAACAGCACCAAACTGCAAATCCGCGACCGGGGCCGGCAGGAGGTAAGAGAAATTGAAAAAGCAAAATTTATTAAGGAAATTTTAAAAATAGTTAAAGCCAAAAAATAATTGCGTTTATTTTTTGGACGTTTTGGGTTGTTTTTTCATTTGTGTTATAATAGATATGGTTACCAGCCGATTGGATATAGTAAATGCGCGGCTGGGCGGTTAATTAACTAAGCGGTTATAATATGCCAAATGAAATCCAAAAATTAAAAGAGCAGTTAAAAACCAAAGAGAAAGAAATAATTGAATTAAAGGAGCTATTGGCCGAGGCCGAGCAAGAGATTAAAGAGCTGAATAATTTTCACGGGCTTAAGCGGCCGAAGCCGGGCATCCTGGAGAGCGCCTCCTTAAATAAATTTATTAAAAGAACGGCTTTTTTTCTTTTCTGCGCGGTTATTATTTTAATCGGCCTGTATCCATGGCTGTTTAAGAACGAGGTGCTTAATGGAAACAAGGAAACAGGCAATGTTGCCGTGGAAGAGAATAATAGCGCGAATAGCGAACCGCAGGGCGAAGCCAAAGATACCCAGGGAAGCGCGCCGGAAAACCAAACAGCTCCGCCAGCAGCGGAAGAAAGCGCTGAACCAGCCAAAGATATTTTTAAGCCGCAGAATATGCTCGTCGTCGCTTCAGATTTGGGCTGGCTTAATGTGCGGACTGAGCCGAATGTGGAAAATGGCCAAATTATAAAAAAAATTAATAGCGGCGAAGAGTACGAGTGGCTGGAAAAGACGGAAAATAATTGGTATAAAATAAAGATAGATAAAGAGGGGCATACGGGATATGTGTCCGAAGAGTACGTAGAAACAAAATAAACAGATGAATTATTGTTCGTCTGTTTTTATATATGAAGAATAGAGGTAATAACAAACTGCTGGTAATTTTAGGTCCGACATCTTCGGGCAAAACGAAGCTGGCGGTTAAATTAGCGTACAAATTTAACGGGGAAATCGTCAGCGCGGACAGTCGGCAGGTCTATAAAGGGATGGACGTCGGAACCGGCAAGGATTTAAAAGATTATTTCATAAAAATTCCAAATAACAAAAAACAAAAATCAAATAAATTCCAAATTATAAATTCCAAATCCCAAAGAAAATTTAAATTCCAAATTCTAAAAGTACCTTACCATTGCATAGATGTAGTTTCACCGAAGACAGAATTCAATTTAGCGAAATACGTAAAATTGGCGAATAGGGCTATTTGTGACGTCCAGCGCAGAGGCAAACTACCGATTCTAGTTGGTGGCGCAGGATTATACGCGCAGGCGGTCGTGGACATGTATAATTTGACGGGTGCGAAGCCTGACAAAAAATTACGTGAAAGATTGGAAAAGATGCCTATAGAAAAGTTACGGAAATTATTACGGAAATTAGACAGAAATTATGACGGAAATTTAGACAACAAGAGATATTTAATCCGTTATATTGAAATAGTAAGCCAGAGCAAGAAGAAATTAAAGAAATTAGTGGTTAAAAAGGGAAGTGCGCATGATTGTTTGGTTTTAGGCATTAAATTCCCGCGAGAAGAGATAAATAAGAGGATTGATAAGCGTCTGATTGAGCGAATAGAGCGTGAAGATATGATCGGTGAAGTTAAGAGCCTGCATCAGCAGGGCGTAAGCTGGAAGCGGTTGGAGAGTTTCGGCCTGGAGTACAGGTTTGTCAGCCAATATCTGCAGGGTAAGTTAGGTAGAGAAGAGATGGCGGAAAAATTAAAAATCGCCATCCACCAGTTCGCGAAGCGGCAGATGACTTGGTATCGGCGCTGGGAAAAGCAGGGGCGTACGATAAAATGGATAAATGATTATAGGGAAGGGAGGAGATTAATTAAGAGATGGTTGGTTGATTGAAAAAAAGTTATATGTTATATGTTATAAGTTATAAAATAATAAAATAAAATTTAACAGGTTAAATAAAAAAGGGCGGGGTTCGCAGTTGAACTCCGCCGTTGCGTTTTACAATGAACTGTTGTGATGATCAAACAACCGGCAGTGCCAGCGGTTCCTGTGGCCACTCGCACATCGGACAGATACGGATTGTTTTACCCGCAATCATCTCTTCCTTATGGTGGCAAATAATCCCCTGTTTTTTGTCATTGGTAACGCATTTAAGGTTGACGCAGGAATCACCCCTTGTGTCTTCCGGAATGCGCCAGCACCATTTCTCAGTCCGATGGCCACCCTGGAAACGAGAGACCCGGCAACTCTTTGGCGATGTTGGATCGGTGAAGAGTGCCAGTAAGTTGTCCAGTCCGCCTGTCCACTCGAAATCTGACGGTGTGTACATCTTAATAACGTCCTTTGGCCGAGAATCGTCGCCGTCGCCTCTCACATTCATTGAAAGGTTAAGTTGGATCCCCGGGGACCTTTCGGCAATAAGGGCTACTATAGCCACCCCGCAGCCGATAGGAATATGGTCTATAACGAAACCATTTTCCAAGAACGCCGTTGTGTACCGTCCGCCGTCAATCTTTTTCGCCTGGCCGTTCAAATTTGTTCTGATGAAGCCAATTGATTCTGGCATTATCGATTTGATAATGCCGCCAAGAGAGAAGAGCCCTTTGTTAATGGCATAAATACACATCGCCATCCGTGTGGGCTGGCCGAAATCTGACTGAATACCGCTGCAATCAAGCGGATGATCGTTTAGGTTGTCGGAAATCTCCTTAGCATTGGCATCAATCGGTCGAGCGTGAAAAACTTTTAGGCCGTGAGATTCAACCAGGCTTCGCGATATTTGTGGGTGCTCTTCGCTGAAAATAGAACTAGCATGTTCGCCTGTTTTTTCACCTCGCAGATTGAATTGGTATCTGCTGACATAAAGCAAGTCAAGGAGAGCGAGCATTTTTTTTAGGTCGGAGAAACTCTTTACTGAGGTTCCGTTTCTCAGGACGCCCAGTATCTGTCTGGAGTTCAAGGATGCGCCTTCAAAGGGGCAGATATGCATTTTCCAACCCAACACAGGAGCTGCATCGAGATGAGACGAGAACACTCTGGATCCTCCTAAATCGTTGCATTCACCAAAATTCAAATCAGTGACTCTTCCAAATTCATGCTGGAAAGTAGCACAATCCAGCAGAAGCTGGGACGGGTGGCCATGGCTTCCGTCACCGCCGTTGAAGATTATCGGCAGAATCAGATTGGCCGGAGTCTGGTGGTGAACCCTGGCAAATTCCCGCACCTTCTTGGCATAGGAGCGGAAAGCGCAGATCTGCGCCCAGCGAGGAGATCCCTCAAGTCCGTCCCTTATCACAATAAACTTTGTTCCCATACCTTGGCCGATGAACGTATCAATAGTATGGAAAATACTCTCGCCTTTGTTGACCGAACTCTCTTGGGCGCTACGAAACCCCTCAATACTTCTTGCACCGAGGCAACTCAAAGCATTGTGAAAACTGCTGTAAGTTCGCGTGCTTTCCTGCGAAAACAGTAGGGCACACGTTGCGCCAGTTAAAATCTTCCGGTACTTTTGAGGATCACCAGATCGCATTTCCCAATATATCTGTTGCGCGATTTGGGAAATTTTAGAGATATAATCCGCGCTTAGATCGTTAACGCACGTTACATCTCTTACGACCTTACCATTCAACCCTGGGTTACTGGTTACAGGACTAATCATGAGTTTATTCTCCCTCGTTCTGTAAGTTTTGGTTGTGAAAGACCGATTCCTCCACACCGGCTAACATCCTGAACTTAAGCTGCTGGCCGGCGCGGAGGAAAAAATGCTCACAAAAAAACGCCTCCTAGGAAATAGGAGGCGTTTTTGAGTGAAAGAACTCAAATGAATAATGATATTTTTTGTTTCGTTTTTTTATTTGTTGTTTTTGTTTCATATTCTGCTCCTAATTTTATGCCCTGGCGGAGCTTATGTCAAATATTATTTTTTTGGCTAATTTTAAATAAAAATATTTTATATGGAAAGTTAAGTTCAAACTATTTTATATTTTTTAGTATTAATTCTTTCGCCCTCTGTGGATTAGCCTTGCCTTTAGTTCCGGCCATAACCTGTCCGACTAAAAATTGAACGGCGTTTTCCTTTCCGGCTTTATATTCAGAAACTGCTTTGGAATTATTTTTTATTATATCCTTAATGATTTTTTCCAGTTCGTTGTCATCGTCCATCTGCTCCAGGCTCTTGGCCTCCATAATGTCGCCGGGGTCGCCTCCCTTGGTGAATATTTCTTTGAAGATAATCTGGGCGGCCGAAGAGTTTATTTTTTCCTCATAGATCAAAGAAATAAATTCCGCGAAATTTTCCGGCGTAATTTTTATTTTTTTAATGTTTTGGCCGCCTTCATTAAGGTACTTAAATAATTCCGTTCCCACCCAGTTGCCGGTTAATTTAGCCAATTTCCGATGTGCTGTTTCCCAGGGGCGCCCTAAGGCATTCATCCAGGCGCGCAGTTCGGAAATAACCTGTTCCACGTAATTGGCGATGTTTTTATCGGCCGTAAGGACCTCGGCGTCATAATCGGAAAAGCCATATTGCTGTTTGAATCTCTCCCGCTTCTCCCGCGGCAGTTCCGGCAGATCGGCCAGTATTTTTTTAAGCCACTTGGAATTTATATTAATCGGAGAGATGTCAGGATCGGGGAAGTAGCGGTATTCTTGGGCTTCTTCCTTGCTTCTCTGGGAGACTGTTTTTTGGTTATTTTCATCCCAGCCGCGGGTTTCCTGCGCCAAAGTTTCTTTATTATCCAGCGCTTCAGCCTGGCGTTTTATTTCAAATTCAATCGCTTTTTCCAGCGCCTTAAACGAGCCGATGTTTTTTATCTCCACTTTCGGATTCAGTTTATAGCCGCCGGCCGGTTCAATTTTGCACCCGCCTTTATACTTCCATTTTTTTGGTTCCTGCAGGCTGATATTGGCCTCGCAGCGCATCTGGCCTTTTTCAATGTCGGCCTCGGAAATTTCCAGATAGCGCAAAATTTGCTGATATTGCTGGCAGAATTTTTTAGCTTCAGCCGCTGTTTTGATAACCGGCTCGGTAACAAGCTCCATTAACGGAGAAGAAGCGCGGTTATAATCCGCGAGCGAGTAATTTTTCCCTTTGGGATGGGTTAATTTTCCCGCGTCTTCTTCAAGATGGATTCTGGTAATGTCAATCTTCCGCCCGTCAACTTCAAGCTGGCCGCCATAAACAAGGGGCAGGTCATACTGCGAGATCTGGTAAGCTTTAGGCAGATCGGGATAAAAGTAATGTTTGCGGTCAAATTTAGAATAACTGTTAACTTTGCAATTCAAAGCCAGGCCGGTTAAAATCGTCCATTCAATCGCCTGTTTATTAGCAACCGGCAGAGTTCCGGGATGCCCAAGGCAAATCGGGCAGACCGTAGAGTTCGGCTCTTTGTTTACGTCCTCATTTAAATTAGCGCACCGGCAGAACATCTTACTTTTTGTATTTAGTTGCACATGTATCTCCAGGCCGATGATGATATCATATTGCATATATTATTTGTCATTGCGAGCGAACGAAGTGAGCGTGGCAATCCCGTTGATTTTAGAAAAATTTACATCCACGAGATTGCCACGTCGTCGCTTCACTCCTCCTCGCAATGACATTTACTATAATTTTATCTTACCAAATATGGTGTAAAAAACAAGAGTTTGACTTTAATCTAAAAAGTTAGTAGGATGATAAGAATGTGGAAAATTAAATCGATCTTTCAGGAGGCGTTCTAATGAACGACAAAATGCCGTTTGCAGTCGGTGTGGACGGAGATGATACGCTATTTCAATCCGTCATAATATTGATGCTCCTCTATCGTCAATGGGCATCTGAATATTTAGGACTGCCTCTAAAATCAATAGAGGAATGACAAGTATCAAAAGCCCGATTCTAGGGCGGCTGATCCGATGCGGCAGGTTATAGCTGGGCGTCAGTTGTTGAAGCAGTGGTATTACATCGGCGACGGCAGGACAGATCTGGAATTTGCCCGAAACGCGGGAGCTGTATTTTTGGCGGTAACCACCGGCGTTACTACTAAAGAGCAGTTTTTAGCAATGGGCCAGCCGGACGAATTTATCCAGCACCGTGCCCGAATACCCTGCGGTCTCTG
>PFAR01000046.1:16670-17232 GCA_002773655.1 Candidatus Falkowbacteria bacterium CG10_big_fil_rev_8_21_14_0_10_43_10
ACCCTGCGGTCTCTGCCGCAGGGATGAAGGGCTATCATCATTCTTGCCGCAGGGTTTAATACCCTGCGGTCAAGGTGCTGGATTTATTTTTTCCAGCATCGCAGAGGCAGTGGAATTTTTGCTTCAAAAATACACGAAATGCTATAAAAAATGCTCAAATTCCACTACTCCCGAATCCACCCATTCCCCTCCCTGTTTCATCCAGCCGGCCTACTTCGCGTAGCTCCAGCTTTTTTATTTCTTGAATTAAAATCTGGGCGATTTTTTGGCCCTTGGCAATATGATAAATATCGCCGGACAAATTTATTACCACCACTTTAATTTCCCCGCGATAGCCGGAATCTATTACTCCGCCGGCCGTTTTTAAGCCGTTGGCTGCGAGGCCGCCTTTGTCCCAGATAAGACCGGCATAGCCTTCCGGAACTGCCAGAGCGATGCCGGTGCCGATAATTGCGCGTTCGCCCTCATAAAGCGTGTAGTAGTCATTAGCGTATAAATCAAGACCGGCGTCGTCAGTATGCGCCCGGACAGGGAGTTTTGCGTCCGGCGTGATCTTTTGTAT
>PFAR01000024.1:0-25653 GCA_002773655.1 Candidatus Falkowbacteria bacterium CG10_big_fil_rev_8_21_14_0_10_43_10
GAATACCCTGCGGTCTCTGCCGCAGGGATGAAGGGCTATCATCATTCTTGCCGCAGGGTTTAATACCCTGCGGTCAAGGTGCTGGATTTATTGCCTGATAAATTTAGACATAAATAAATTATTATGTCACCATTAAAGTGCAACTATTTATATAGTTGGCTTATCGATCTTTTTTAAAATAAGAAACACAAAAAAACAATGAAAGGAAAAAGACATGGCACTTCCACGTATTATCCAGGGCGGCATGGGCGCCGGCGTATCTTCCTGGCGCCTTGCTCGAGCTGTATCTATGCTGGGCCATTTAGGTGTCGTGTCCGGCGTGGCCCTAGACACGATTCTTATTCGCCGTTTGCAGTTAGGCGATCTCGACGGCCATATCAAACGAGCATTAGATCATTTCCCCAACCAGAATATTGCTCAAAGAATTTACGAGCAGTATTTTATCGCCGGCGGAAAATCTTATGCCGCTCCTTTTAAAAGAGCATCTCTATGGTCGCTCTGCCCCAGTATGGAGCTTCAGCAATTAACTGTAGTTGCGAATTTTGTAGAGGCATGGCTCGCTAAAGAAGGACATAAGGGGATTGTCGGGATTAATTATTTGGAAAAAATCCAATTGCCTAATTTGGCGTCTATCTACGGAGCGATGCTGGCAGGAGTGGATTACGTGCTAATGGGCGCAGGGATTCCCTGGGAAATTCCCGGTATTTTGGATATATTTGTCAATCACGATAAATCCAGTCTGAAAGTCAATGTTGCGGGAGCCGATAAAGGCGACGATTTTTCAATGAGCTTCAATCCGCGCGAGGTGATTGGAGAAATTTCAGATAAATTGAGGTGCCCATATTTTTTAGCGATTATTGCCTCTAATACACTGGCGCTTTCTCTGAAGAAAAAATCTAACGGGAAGGTAGACGGCTTTGTGATTGAGGGCCCTACGGCCGGCGGACACAATGCTCCGCCTCGCGGTGAAATGATTTTGTCTGAAAATGGCGAGCCCATCTATGGCGAGAAAGATGTTGTTGATTTGGAAAAAATCAAATCGTTGGGATTGCCGTTTTGGCTGGCGGGATCATACGCCAACCGGCTGGAAGAAGCGCTGAAGGAGGGAGCAGCCGGAATCCAAGTCGGAACACCCTTCGCTTTTTGTGAAGAATCAGGTCTTTCTCCCGATCTTAAACGCCGGGCCTTAGAGTTAATCCGCGCTGGTAAAGCCCGGGTTTACACTGATTCAAAAGCGTCTCCTACCGGGTTTCCATTTAAAGTCCTTTTACTGGGTGATACAATTTCAGATGAAGTTGTTTACAAACAGCGCTCTCGCATCTGCGATCTGGGTTATTTGCGGACTGTTTTTAAGCGCGAAGACGGCAGTGCGGGATACCGCTGCCCTTCGCAACCTGTAGATGTTTTTCTTGCTAAATCCGGCAATCTTCAGGACGCGGGAGGGCACAAGTGCTTATGTAATGCTCTTTTATCCAATATTGGATTAGAGCAAATTCAAGCTATCGGATATAGAGAAAAACCGTTAATTACCTCCGGCGCGGATTTTTCTTTTGTGGCAGGGTTGCTGGCTGATCTTACTGACAACAACATTGAGTATACGGCAGCTGACGTCATAAAGCGCATAGAAAAATATTTCTAATCAAGGGCTGATACCTCTTGATTTTTTTTATTTATATTCATCTTGAGCAAACTTTAATAATCTGTTATATTATATCCATGAGTAGCGGGACAAAATTTAACTTTGACTGGCCGTTTTTCGGCAATAAGCACATTATTGATTTTTTGCAGGCCAGCATCCATAATAATAAGTTAGCGCATTTTTATATTTTTACCGGCGCCCAGGATTTAGGGAAGGGCACACTGGCCAATTTTTTCGCCTCGTCCCTGTTATGCCGCAATTTTTCTGACGGCAAAGGCCCGCTGCCCTGCGGCGAATGCCCCAGTTGCCGCCACGCGGCCAAGGGAACGCACAGCGATGTTACTTTCCTTAAGCGCCCCGAAGATAAAAAAAACATCTCCATTGACCAGATACGCGATTTTATTAAGATGATGAATTTAGGGTCATTTTCCGGATTTTACAAAATCGGGATTATTAAAGAAGGGGAAAATTTAAGCATCGAGGCGGCCAACGCTTTGCTTAAAACACTGGAAGAGCCAAAGCCGGGAGTGGTAATTATACTGCATACTTCAATGCTTGAGTGGCTGCCGGGCACTATCGCCTCCCGCGGGCAGATCTTGCATTTCCGGCCGGTTGCCAGAGAGCGCATTTATGATTATTTAATAAGCCAGCACAAGGTTTCGCGCGATTTTGCCCTGGATCTATCGAGTCTAGCCAAGGGACGGCCGGCGCTCGCTGCCAAACTTTTTTATGATAAAGATTTTTTTGATTTTCATAAAAAGACTATAAAATATTTTATCCAGGGCATACAATCCGGCCTTAATGAAAAGTTCAGCCTGGCGGAAGAACTGCTAAACAGCGCTTTGGCGGGAGATAAGGAAACAAAGCAGGGCGCGAGGGAAATAGCCGGCGATATCCTCGAAATATGGCAGACCGTTGTCCGTGACTTAATCCTTCTGCAATTTAATTTAGAAGAGCTGATTATAAACAGGCTGGCTATGCCGGAGTTAAAAAAAATAAATTTTTCCCTTAACCGGCTGAGAGAAATAAGCGAGAAGATAAAGCAGGGACGGGAGTATTTGGCGGCGAATGTAAGCCCTAAATTAGTATTGGAGAATGTCAATTTACAAATTTAATAATATATTAAAACTATGAAAAAAATTAGAATATTAATATTATTATTAGCCGCTTTATTATTTACCTCCGCCTGCGCTATTACCTTCCAGACCTCCGGCGACAGCAAATCCGCCATAGACGGGGGAGTTTATAAAACTTTAAATAAAGGCGGAAATTGGACGCAAGAGACGTTAGTTGCCAATATTACCGGAGAGCCGTATACTTTCCACAAGGATAATATTATTTCGCTGGCGCTGGATCCGCAGGATAATAAGGCCGTTTACGCCGGGACCGACAGCCAGGGGATGCTCTATTCCTATGACGGAGGAGACAGCTGGACAATGGCCAAGGAGCTTGGCAAGCGGTCGATTAAAGATATCGCCGTAAGCTCGGATGATAAATGCACCATCTATATCGCCAGCGACAATAAGATATTCAAATCAGAAGACTGCAGCCGCAGTTGGGAGAATATTTATTATGACAATGAAACCGGCGTTAGAATTAATTCTTTGGCGGTTGATCCTAAAAACGCGAAGATAATTTACGCCGGCACCTCGCGGGGGGAGATAATTATCAGCTCCGACAGCGGCAGGTCATGGGCGGCGCTTAAGCGCTTCAGCGAGGAGAAGAGCAAACTCTCAGTCATTAAAGTTATTATTGACAGCCGCAATCCTGATAATATTTGGGCAGGCACCGACGTTAACGGAGTGTATAAATCCGGCGATAAAGGAAAAAGCTGGAAGAGTTTTGAAGAGGAGTTCATGGAGATTAATACTAAAAACAGCTTGCAGGTCAGCGATATAGCCTTAGCGCAAAATAACGGCCAAACAGTCATCGTCGCGACCAAGGCCGGATTGTTGCGCACTTACGACGCCGGCGGCCATTGGCACGCGATAGAATTAATACCTCCGTCTGATAAAACCGCCATTAACGCGGTGGAAATTCATCCGATTGATTCCAATTTGATTTATTACACGACCAATACTTCTTTTGTCTGGAGTGATGACGGAGGCAAGGCCTGGACCTCAAAGAAACTTCCCGGCAGCCGGGCCGGAGTTGTTTTGAAGTTAGACCCGGGAAATCCGGGCGTGGTTTATCTGGGAGTGAAGACGGTGGTGAAGAAGTAATAGTATGGGATATTATCAAAAAAAGAAAATTTGAATCAATTACCTTTTGAAATTAATAAGACTATCAAACGAGTGAAAGATGATAAAAATAAATATAAATAAACTAATAAATTAATAAACTAATAAATATGAATATTTACATTAAAAAACATAAAGGAGAGTTAGATCAAGTAATAGAATTTTTTAAAAAAGAAATCGCCAGCATCCGCACCGGACGAGCTAACCCGGCGATGCTGGATCCGGTACAGGTAGAATCTTATGGCGCCAAAGTTCCCCTGCAGCAGGTAGGCAACATCAGCGTGGTGGACGCGCATTGCCTAATTATAATGCCGTGGGATAAAAATAACTTGAAAGAGGTGGAAAAAGGAATCGCCGAGGCGGACTTAGGAGTCAGCGCGGTTAACGAGGGAGATAAAATAAGGATAACTATTCCCCAGCCCACCGAAGAAGACCGCCTTAACCGCGTCAAGAAGCTTAATGAAAAATTAGAGCAGTCCAAGATTGCCATTCGCCAGGTTAGAGATAAAATAAAGGAAGATATTGAAGAAGCGGACGAGAGCAAGGAAATTTCCGAAGATGATAAATTCAGGTTTTTAAAGGAGATGGAAGAAGAAATAAAAAAGCGCAATGAAGAATTGCAAAAAATAAGAGACGCCAAAGAGAAGGAGATAATGACCATTTAGATTTAATGTCATTCCCGCGCAAGCGGGAATCCCGTCGTTAGTAACTGCCTCTTATCCACAAGATTCCCGCTTTCGCGGGAATGACATATTTAATATTTTTTATGTTTACAACTATTATTATATTTATCATAATTCTTTCAATCCTGGTATTCGCCCACGAACTGGGCCATTTTGTTACCGCCAAAAAATTCGGATTGATGCCGAAAGAATTCGGGTTTGGGTTTCCGCCGCGCCTAGGCGGAGCATATAAAAACCAGGACGGAAAATGGCGATGGAAGTGGGGGGGCGGTCCGGTCAGAGGGGCAACCAGCACAATTTATTCTCTTAACTGGCTGCCTTTGGGCGGTTTTGTTAATATCGGCGAAGAGGACGAGAACGTCGGAGATGACCCAAAACATTTTAAAAACCAGAAGCCCTGGAAGCGGGGAGTAATACTTACTGCCGGGGTTTTCATGAATTTAGTTTTAGCCGCTATTTTTTTCGCTGTCGGATTCATGGTCGGTTTGCCGCAGACGCTGGATGATATTGGCGCCGGCGCCCGCGTTGAAGACCAAAATATCCAGATAATGCAGGTTTTGCCTGATTCTCCGGCGGCCAAAGCGGGTTTAAAGATAGGCGATATAATATTTTCCGTTGCCGGCCGGGAATTTAAGACCCATGGCCAGCTGAGCGAATTTACCGCTGCCCAATCCGGTCAGAATCTTGAGTATATTATAAAAAGGGGGGAAGATACGCTGAACTTAACGATTACCCCGGAGCCGATTTCCTTAAACAGCGATATACCCGGAATAGGCGTTTCCGTGGCGGAAACCGGCTTGGTCAGCTATTCCTGGTATCGGGCGATTTGGGAAGGGATTAAAACCACCGTGTTTTTAAGCTGGTATATTATAGCCGCTTTTGCCGCGTTGCTAAAAAATTTATTTATGGGCCAGGGAGCGGCCGCGGATATAGCCGGCCCGATCGGCATCGCCGTCATTACCGGCCAGGTGGCGCAGCTGGGCTTTGTTTATATCCTGCAGTTCGCCGCAATTCTCTCTATTAATCTGGCTATAATTAATTATTTTCCTTTCCCGGCTCTGGACGGCGGGCGGGTATTGTTTTTAATCATTGAAAAATTACGCGGCCGGCCCGTGCCGGAAAGAATTGAAAACATTTTGCACAACGTCGGCTTTACTTTATTGATGCTGTTGGTATTGTTAGTCACTTTTAGAGATGTGTTTAAGCTAATAAAATAATTCACTACAAATTACAAATATTATACAAATATACAAATAAATAATGAATTAATCCAATTTGTATATTTGTATAATATTTGTAATTTGTAGTTATTGATGATTAAATTGTTAAACTCAAAAATTAATTCCATCACTTCGGCGGCGATAATAGTCGCGGCGGCATCGGTAGCCAGCCGCCTTTTAGGTATTTTCCGGGATAGGATACTGGCTGGCGAGTTCGGCGCCGGCGATGTGCTGGATATATATTACGCCGCCTTTCGCGTTCCCGACCTGGTTTTTAATTTATTGGTGCTGGGCGCGCTGTCCGCCGGCTTTATTCCCATATTCACCGGTTTGTGCGAAAGGAAGACCATCTTTAAATTTCTATGGAGGGGAAAGGAAAAATGTTCGCCGGAAGCGTGGTATGTCGCCAATTCAATAGTTAATCTGCTGGGCATCGCCTTAATCGTTCTTAGCGGAGTTTTAATGATTTTTACGCCCTGGCTGATGAAGTTAATCACGCCGGGATTTGAGGGGGAAAAGCTGGCCATGACCGTTGCTATGACCCGCGTTATGTTTTTGTCGCCCGTATTTTTAGGCTTAAGTTCGGTCATGGGCGGCGTCTTGCAGTCTTTTAAAAGATTTTTTGTTTATTCCCTGGCGCCGATAATGTATAATATCGGAATTATTATTGGCATCTTGTATTTTGTGCCGGTTTGGGGGGTGTACGGGCTGGCATACGGCGTGGTGTTCGGCGCTTTGTTGCATTTTTTAATCCAGGTGCCTGCCGCCTTTCATCTCGGCTATCGCTGGCAGCCGATAATGAGCTTAAGAAATAAAAATGTCCGCGATATTATGATCATGATGGTGCCGCGCACTTTGAGCTTGGCGGTCGGGCAGATTAATTTGGTAATAATCACGATAATCGCCTCCACCTTGGCCGTCGGCAGCCTGGCCATATTCAACCTGGCCAACAATCTGCAGTCGTTTCCGATAGGCATCTTCGGCATCTCTTTCGCCGTGGCCGCTTTTCCCACTTTGTCATCTTTAGTGGACAGCCAGCAGGCATTGATTAAAAATTTTTCCAAAGTCTTGCGCCAAATTATATTTTTTATCCTGCCGGCCACGGTTTTTATCTTGACCTTGCGCGCGCAGATTATTCGTATTATCTTGGGAAGCGGGCATTTTGGCTGGGAAGATACTATCTTAACCATGGATACGCTCACTTTTTTCTCTTTAAGCTTGTTTGCCCAAGCCACCATTCCCTTATTGGTCCGGATATTTTATGTGCGCAAGAACAGCAAGACGCCTTTTGTGGTCGGTTTGATTTCCGCCGCCGCTAACGTTTTTTTAAGTTTTTGGCTGGCGCAGAAGATGGGCGTGGCCGGCTTGGCCCTGGCGTTTTCCATTGCCAGCATCATCAACTTCGCTTTGCTGTGGCTGATTCTTAAAGTTGAGCTCGGCGATCTGGACGAGGTGGCGATTTTGTACTCCACCTTAAAAATTTCACTGGCCAGCGTCGGCGCCGGCCTGGCGGTGCAGGCGATGAAATTAATTATCGGTAATTCCAGCATTATTAACATGCATAAATTTTGGGGCGTATTCACCCAGGCTTTCATCGCCGGAATTTTCGGCCTGCTGATTTTTATTTTAATCTGCTGGGTGCTGCGCTCCGAAGAGCTGTATAATTTTGTCCGCAGCGTTCGCGTAAAATCCAAGCGGGAAAAGCTGGAGACGGAAGACAGGGGAGAGGCGCGGGGAATCTAGAATGACAAAGCACGAAATAAGAAAGGCCGGTGAAACAGAAAAAAATTAATTAAAGCGCAGTGCTGCGATTTACCGTATTTAATCGCAAAATTTTTTTATTTATGCAAGTAGGATTTTCCACCGCATCTTTTTTCAAATTTATGCCTATGGTTTCTAAAGAGGCAATTAGGTTTTGTCGTGATTTAGGTTGCGAGGTAATCCAAATAGGCGCGGACTCGATAAAAAAAGTGGAAAATTTTAAGGAAATTAGCAAGCAAGATTTAAAAGATTTTGAAAAAGTATATTTGCACGGACCGGGAAAAAATTTAGATAATTTAAATTCGGCTGACAAGAAAAAATTATTAAATATTTACGAAGAAATTTACCAGCGGATAGGTTTTGATTATTTACTATTCCATCCCGGCAGGAGCATAATGCGAAAGAATTTTTTTAAAGGCTATACATTTCCGATTGCTGTTGAGAATATGGATTGGCGCAATAAATTTGGGATTAACGTTGCTGATATGAGAAAAATTTTAGCTAGCGGTAATTTTAAAATGGTGCTTGATTTAAATCATGCCTATACGCATAATAAAGACCTGAAGCTGGCTAAGGATTTTCATGATAATTTTAAAGAGAAGATAGTTTATTATCATGCCAGCGATTTCGGCGGCAATTATCAGACCGATCATGTACCGTTTTTTAAATTTAAACATGACGAAATATTAAAAGCAGTGCCGGATCTTGATTTGCCGATTATTTTAGAGGTCATTTTAGAAAACAAAGAAGAGGCCGGGAGGGAGCTGGAATATGTCAGAAAAGTCATAAGCCTGCCTGTCGGCAGACAAGGCCATAAACAAAGATACGGTTCATCGCGCCTAAAATAAAAAATAATCCATGAATAAAATAAAAAATATTTATCAAACGACCATATTCACTTTTTCACTTTCTCTATTGTTTATTTTTTCCGCTATTCTTATACAGACAAAAGGACAAAGCGGATTAAAAATAAACTGCAGTTACCTCGATCCCATTACTATAGATATTTTCGCTTTTATCTTCGCCTTATTTTTAGTTATTGAAGGAATATATAAAATATACCAGAGCAAAGACGCGGTTTTAACGAAGCAAATAACGCGCGGCATTAGGATTTCCTTTGGTTTAGCTATTTTAACATTACATCTTATACAGATATTTTATAAGTAGGACAGTTGCGAGCGAAGATGCAATTTTTATCCAGTCGGATGAGCAGGCATCGCGTCTCACGTCCATTCGTGTCATTCCCGCCCGCCTTGCCGCGAGGCAAGCGGAAGCGGGAATCTCATAAATATTAAATAAAATAATATGCCAAACGAAAAAGACACCAAACAAATAGTAAAAGATTTTTACGGCGCAATCGCCAAAGGCAATAGTTGCGGCTGCAGTTGCGGCTGCGGTGTTGACATGAAAGAAGAAATTTCCAAACAAATCGGCTATTCCAGCGAAGAAATCAACGCCGTGCCGGAAGCAAATTTAGGCCTTGGCTGCGGCAATCCGGTAGCTTTAGGGCAAATTAAACCCGGCGATATTGTTTTAGATTTAGGTTCAGGCGCGGGGTTTGACTGTTTTTTAGCCGCGAAAAAAACAGGCGAGAGCGGCAAAGTAATCGGCGTGGACATGACGGAAAGTATGATAACAAAAGCCAAAAGCAATGCGGAAAAATACGGCTATAAAAATGTTGAATTTCGGTTGGGCGACATTGAAAAGTTGCCGGTTGACGATAATTCCATTGATGTTATCATCAGCAACTGCGTCATAAATCTTGCGCCGGATAAGCTCGCGGTTTTTAAAGAAGCGAAACGAGTTTTAAAACCGGACGGAAAGATGTACGTGTCTGACATTGTTTTACTAAAAGAATTGCCGGCAGAAATCAGAAATAACGAAGAATTAATCGCCGGCTGCGTTGGCGGCGCGCTGTTGAAAGATAAATACTTGCAAATTATTAAAGACGCCGGCATGCGCGCGGAAATTTTAGGAGAAGATAAAAGTATCAGTAAAAAGCAATACGGCGGGTTGCCGCTGGAGAGTTTGAAAGTGGTAGTGACAAAATAGAAAGTTAAAAGTTTGAATTTAAACGCATTATCATTCCGGAAACGCCGCAGCAAATAAGAATAATGCATGATATAAATGTTTATAAGATTATTTCAGCGTTAAGCAGCGTTATAAGCCTTTATAATAAAAATATAGCGGATAGATTAGATAATACGCAATTTTTGTATTATCGCTCCATTGTCAAAATTATGCTATACTTGAAATGTAATAGTAAATATGCTTTAATATTGTAATATGCCTATTTTAAAGAAAACAAAAGACCAAATTATCAAATTGCTTTTGGGCGAATCAGTCGTACCCAGGGGGCTTTTTGAGTTGGGTCAATATTTTCGCCTTAACGGCCCGATAACCTTTAAATATGAAAAAGGCAAGAATGATATTGTCGCGATTAGCACTAATTTTCGGTATGGCTCTATAGTCACCGCCGGCAAGGATAAAATAGAGCTGGAGAAAAAAATTAAGGATGCGATTTTAACTTCTTTTGAAATTCCTTCAGCTTACGCCAAGGAAGCAAAAATTTATAAAGTAGGCGCGAAAGAAGAGTATGCCCTCGCTTAGTGAATTGCCAGGTGAAATAAAAAGACAAAAATTTATCAAGGCGCTGGTTCGCCTTGGTTTGTTATAGATAAGAAAGGCGGAGACGGCAGCCATTTTAAAATAATCTGGCCCAATACTCAAAAGTCAATTACTGTTCAATCTAAAATAAGAAAAGATGTATTATATTATTTATTGAAAGAAATAAAAGAATATAGCGGAGTAACTTGGGATGAGATAAAGAAAAATTTATGAACAAAATTAGAAATTTCTGTATAATCGCCCATATTGACCACGGCAAATCCACCTTGGCTGACCGGATGCTCGAAATAACCGGAACAGTGGAAAAACGCAAAATGAAAGCGCAGATTTTGGATAAAATGGATTTGGAGCGTGAGCGCGGCATTACGATAAAACTCACGCCGGTAAATATGGAATATAAAGGCTATAAATTAAACTTGATTGACACGCCCGGACATGTGGATTTTTCTTATGAAGTTTCGCGCAGTTTGGCCGCCGTGGAAGGCGCGGTACTGCTCGTGGACGCGACGCAAGGAATTCAGGCGCAGACGCTGGCTAATTTATATTTGGCGTTGGATCAGGATTTGGAAATAATTCCGGTCGTGAATAAAATTGATTTGCCCGCGGCGGATATCAAAGGAACAAAAGAAAGTTTGGTAAAATTATTAGGATGCAAGGAAGAAGAAATAATTGAAGCAAGCGGTAAAACCGGTCAGGGGGTAGAGGAAATTTTACAGGCGGTGATTAAACGCGTGCCGGCGCCAACGTCAACCTTTCCCTTAGCAGGGGGAGGAGTATTGCGCGCGTTGATATTTGATTCCGTTTATGACGAATATAAGGGCGTGGTCGCTTACGTGCGCATCGTTGACGGTCAAATTAAAAAAGGCGAAAAAATAAAAATGATTACCACTAAATTTATCAGCGAGGCGTTAGATGTTGGTGTATTTAAACCGGACTATAAGTCAGTCGCCAGCCTTGATACCGGAGAAATCGGCTACATTGTAACCGGCTTGAAATCAGTTGAAGAATGCAAGGTGGGAGATACGGTAACGACCCTCACCCCCTGCCCCCTCTCCCGCGGAGCGGGAGAGGGGAAGGAGCGAAGCGACGGGGTGAGGGCATTGCCCGGATATAAAGAGGTTAAGCCGATGGTTTTTGCCGGAATATTCTGCAAAGAAGGAAATGAATATGAGGAACTGCGTGACGGTATAGGCAAATTAAAATTAACTGATGCGTCGCTGGTGTACGAGCCGGAACATTCGCAGGCGCTGGGCTTTGGTTTTCGCTGCGGCTTTTTGGGCCTGTTGCATTTGGAAATAATGCAGGAGCGCCTGCGCCGCGAGTTTAATTTGGAATTGGTGATTACCACTCCGTCGGTAGCTTATCAGTTGACAAAAACGAGCGGAGAGGAGATGATATTGCGTTCCGCTTTGGATATGCCGGACTCGGCTAATATTGCTGAAATCAAAGAACCGTGGGTAAATTTAGATGTTATTACGCCGAAAAGCTATCTGGGCGGAATTATGTCGCTGGTGCAGGAAAAACGGGGGACTTACAAAAATACGGAATATATTAATGATAATCGCGTAGTTCTCCATTATGAAATGCCGATGTCTACGATTCTAACTGATTTTTATGACAAAATAAAAAGCGCGACCAGCGGCTATGCTTCAATTAATTATGAATTTTTAGATTATCGTCCGGCTGATGTGCAGCGTTTGGATATTTTAGTGGCGGAAGAGCAAGTGGAATCGCTCGCGACTATTATTTATAAAGACGAAGCTTTTAAAAGAGGAAAGGAAATCGTAAATTCCTTGAAAGACGCGTTGCCCCGCCAGCAGTTTGTTTTGAAAATTCAGGCGGCGATCGGCGGAAAGGTAATCGCGGCCGAGCGTATTTCGGCCATGCGCAAGGACGTGACCGCCGGACTTTACGGCGGCGACGTATCCCGCAAGCGCAAATTATTGGAAAAGCAGAAGAAGGGCAAGAAAAAAATGATGTCCATGGGCAAGGGAAAAGTTGATATTCCGCCGGAGGCCTTTTTGGCAGTGTTAAAAAAATAATAATATAACCAAAATAAAATATAACCTATGATTAGAAAAATACCGGCCACCATGGCCACCCAGCATCCGGATAACGCCTGCGCGCCGTACTTTGAACGGGACGGCGACGGTTTTATTTCCACCTATGAAGAAGTGGCTGAGTGCTACTCGGCTTTTCATGATTTGAATTGCGAAGAGTTTATGTGGGATTGGGAAGGAAAGTACGTTGACGAGGCGGTTGTTGATAAACTGTTTCATTCCTACCACGATTATTTTAAAAAGCATGAGCTGGGTAAAGACAAATTTTTAACCTTCCGCATCCCCAATATCTGGCATGAAAAAGGCTACGGTTTAGCGCGCGCTTTAATGGGAATTTTAACCGCCGAAAGCTTCGCCACGGATTTAAAATTTCATACGCCGCCTTTATTTGAAGTGATTTTGCCGATGACCGATAAGGCGGAAAAAATAATCTACATCCAAAAAACCTTTTCCCAGCTTTCTAAGTTTAAATGCAAGCTGTTCGGGCAAAAGTGCCAGTTTGACTATATTAATGTTCTGCCGCTTTTGGAAGGAGTGGGCGATATGATAAAAGCGCGCGATCTTTTGAATAAATATTTGGCTTTGCACAAAAAAGAATACCGCCGAAAACCGGAATATCTGCGATTGCATATCGCGCGCAGCGATCCGGCTTTGAACTCTGGCCTGGTGCCGGCAGTAGTAGCGGGCAAGTACGCTTTATCCGAATATTACCGCTTCGGGCAGGATAATGATATTGCGATTTTTCCGGCCATTGGCGTAGGCACCCTGCCTTTCCGCGGCAGTTTGTCGCCGGAGCGTATTGATGAATTTTTGCGGGAGTATGCGGGCGTGCGCACGGTTTATGTCCAGTCGGCTTTCCGCTACGATTTTCCCCTAGCGCAAGTCAAGGCCGCCATTAAAAAATTGAATGCCAAATTGCCGAAGACTCCGGCTAGAATTTACACTAAAAAAGAACTGGCGGAAATTAAAGAAATTTGTGAAATTTTTACCCCGCCCTACCGGAAAACCGTGGAAAAAATCGCTGATTTCATCAATGAGCTTTCCGAGCAGGTCCCACAGCGGCGCGAACGCAAATTGCATATCGGCCTGTTTGGATATTCCCGCGGTTTGGGCAAAAAACGCCTGCCGCGCGCGATTCCATTTACGGCCGTTTTGTATTCCCTCGGGGTGCCGCCGGAATTAATCGGCACGGGCCGGGGATTAAGTATGCTGGCGGATAAAAAGATTGATTTGGAAAAATATTACATTAATTTCAAAAAAGATATTTTGTGGGCCGGGCGGTTTTTGAATAAAGAAAATTTAGGAATGCTGGCGGAAAAAAACAGAGCCTGGAAAGAGGTGCGGGACGATGTCGCGCTGATAGAAAAACATTTACATATTGAACTCGGGCCTAAGACAAACGGGGACTTCATCCACCGCAATATTTCCTCCACCTGTTTCTATCTCTGGCGGGCGGGCAAGCCTATTAGCAAAGAGATTATGGAGTCGGGTAAAATAAGGAAGAGCCTGGGATAGATAGACTCTTTGCTGTTAGAAAAAGTTGAAAAAAACAATGAAAAAATACGTTTTAGAACTGATCGTTTTTATCTGCGGCGCGGCCGTAATGGTTTTAGAATTAATCGGCTCGCGCGTTTTGGCTCCATACCTCGGAACCTCTATTTTTGTCTGGACCAGCTTAATCGGAATAATTTTAGGCAGCTTGTCTCTGGGTTATTATTACGGCGGCAGAATCAGCGACAAATATCCGGATTATAAAATATTTTCCCTAATAATCTTTCTGTCCGCCGTCTGCGTAACATTTATCGCTCTGTTGAAATTTTTATTTTTAACATTCCTGATGGGGCAGGTAGAGGATATTAAGGCCGGTTCAGTTATTGCCGCCACGGTTTTATTCGCGCCGCCCAGCATCTTGCTCGGCATGGTTTCGCCGTACGCGGTCAAACTGAAAATAAAAGATTTAGCCGGCTCCGGCAGCACTGTGGGAAACTTATACGCGATTTCAACCGTCGGCAGCATTGCCGGGACGTTTTTGGCCGGCTTTTGGCTGATTCCTCAATTCGGCAACACTGCCATCCTTTATGGCATAGCCGTTGTTCTTCTTGGCACTTCTATCTTAGTTTACGCGCGCGGTCCATTATTAATAAAAGCGGCGATACTGATTTTAATAATGGGAGGAATGGCCGGGCACCTTGAATTAAAAAAGGCATTGGCTGATAACGGGGTGCTGGACATTGATACGCAGTACAGCCGGGTTTTAATTTTCAACGGCAGTGATTATAAAACGAACCGGCCGGTAAAATACATGCAGTGCGATACTAATTCCAATTCCGCCATGTTTTTAGACAGCGGCGAACTTGTTTTTGAATATACTAAATATTACGACTTAGCCGCTCATTTTAAGCCTGATTTTAAAAAATCACTGATGATTGGCGGGGCGGCCTACTCGTATCCGAAATATTATTTAAAAAAATATCCCAACGCGGAGATTGATGTCGTGGAAATTGACCCTAAGCTGACGGAATTAGCTAAACAATATTTTGACCTGCGGGACAACCCCCGTCTGCGCGTTTATCATCAGGACGGCCGGATTTTTTTAAATAAAACTGAAAATAAATATGATATTATCTTCGGCGACGCTTTCCGCTCGTCCCACTCTATTCCGTATCAGTTAACTACCAAAGAATCAGCGCAAGCAATGTATGGTATACTGAATGACGGCGGGGCAGTGTTAATAAACATTATTTCCGCCATTGAGGGCGATAAGGGTAAATTTTTGCGGGCGGAGTATAAAACATTCAAATCTGTTTTTCCGCAGGTTTATTTATTTTATGTTCAGACTGGCGAGGCTCTAAAATCGCAAAATTTAATGTTAGCCGCGCTTAAGAGCGAAGAGAAGCCGCAATTTGCCAACGATGATAAACAGTTAAATTTATTTTTACATAATTTATGGACGGCGGAAATAACCGATGATCTGCCTATTTTAACCGACGAATACGCGCCGGTTGATAATTATATAATGGAATTATTATAAATTTATGAAAAAAAAGACTGTTAAAAAATTTGTCGGCACGAGTATCATTGTTATTATGATAATTGCCATGTTGTTATTTACCTTGATGCCGTTGCTTTATTAATAAAAAAAGATTGTTCAACTGAATCAGCCAAACAATCTACCTAAGGACAGCTAGTATTGAAAAATTGAAAAGATCATATGCTCTGATAAAGGCCGGAAAATTTTATCATTAGCCCGACCATACCTTGAATCTCTTTGTTCAGTTTTACGCCGCCGGCAACCACCTCGATATCGCTGATGGAAGTTTCAGAGAACACGAGGTTGATTGTAGTTTTTTGTCAATATATTTAAAAAATATGTCTAAAAAATGGCTAATAAAAGATAAAAATTCAATAAACGAAGAGTTGATAAAAAACAATTCAGATTTGAATCCGATTGTTTTACGATTGTTAACTAATCGCGGTTTAAGCGAAAAACAGATAACGAAATTCTTAGAGCCGGATTATAAAGAAAATTTGCACAACCCTTTTTTATTTAAAGACATGAAGCCGGTTGTGGAATTAATAAATAAGCATCTGCAAAATGGAAGTAAAATCGTGGTTTACGGAGATTATGATGCCGACGGAATAACGGCGAGCGCGGTGATGTTTAAAATGTTAGAATTTTTAGGGTGTAGAAATTTAGACGTCTACCTGCCAGACCGGGTTACGGAAGGATATGGTTTAAACAAAGAGGCGATTAAAAAATTGGCGGACGAAAAAACAAATTTGGTTATTACGGTTGATAACGCTATCCGCAACGTGGAAGAGGTGGCTTATGCCAAAGAACTGGGGATGGACATTATTATTACCGATCATCATGACGCGCCAGATGAACTGCCCGATTGTTTAATTATTAATCCTAAGGTTGAAGGATGCGGCTACCCGTTCCAGGGGTTAGCCGGAGTGGGGGTAGCGTTTAAAGTGGCGCAGGCGTTATTAACCTCACCTCTAACTCCTCTCCTTAAAAAAGAAGAGAGTCGGGGTGAGGTATTTTTAAAATGGTTGTTAGATTTGGTAGCGATTGGGACAATTGCCGATTTAGTGCCCTTAATTGATGAAAATAGGGTGTTAGTGAAATATGGGTTGGTGGTATTAAATAAAACCCAGAGAGTGGGTCTGCAAAAACTGATTGAAGTCGCCCAGTCCGGTGTGGACAGTAAGGGAAATATAAGAGAAATAGACGCCTGGCAGGTTGGTTTTCAGCTGGCGCCGCGGCTTAACGCGGCCGGGCGGCTGGAGCACGCTAATAATGCCTACTGGCTGCTTACTACCGAGGACGAACAAGAGGCGGGCAAAATCGCCGAACAATTAAATTCCACCAATCAGGAGCGGCAGAAAATTACCGAGGATATTTTTGAGAAAGCAGACAGCGCTTTTATTGAAGCTATGGCGGGCAAGTGTGATGATAAGATAATTTTTGCGGTATGGCCGGGGTTGACCTCCTCCCCAGCCCCCCTCTTTGGTAAGGAGGGGGGAGTTAGAGATGAGAATGTTTGGCCGTCGGGCGTCATGGGATTAGTAGCTGGAAAATTAACGGAAAAATATTACCGCCCGGCATTGGCGATAACCGATAAGATGGGAGAAATAGTGGGGTCGGGCCGCAGCGTCCCGGAGTTTAACGTTACGGAGATGCTGGAAAAGTGCGCCGAATATTTATCCGCTTTCGGCGGGCATAAGCAGGCCTGCGGTTTTACTGTAAAGCCAGGCAGACTGGATGAATTTTTAGTTAAGGCAAAAAAAATTGCCGAGAAAAAATTGAAAGGCATAGAGTTGGCGCCGACCCTGGAGATTAATCTGAAAGTTGATTTTAAAGATGTTAATGAAGAATTATATGAAGCTTTGCAGAAATTGCGCCCGTTCGGCGTGGCTAATCTCCAGCCGAAGTTTCTCAGCAGTAATTTACAGGCAATTAACATTGTAAATATGGGCAATGAACAGCAGCATCTGAAATTAAAATTAAGCGGCGGCGGAAAAATGTTTGACGCGGTTGCTTTTTTCGCGCCTGAAGAATGGAAGGAAATAAAAGCAGGAGATAAAATTAATTTGGTTTATTATATAGATATGAATGAGTGGAACGGGAGCAGGAGCGTGCAGTTGAAGATAATAGACATTAAAAATTGACACGATATATACAAATAATTTGCGGATTAGTGTCAATCTAAAATATGAAATACAAAAAACTAATAATCCACACCGATGGCGGAGCCCGCAACAACCCCGGTCCGGCCGGAATTGGCGCGATTATTTATGATGAGCAAAAAAATATAGTTAAAGAAATCTCGGAATATATTGGAGAAGCTACGAATAACCAGGCAGAGTACAGAGCCTGCCTGCGCGCCATGGAAGAAGCGAAGAAACTGGGCGCGCAAGAATTAGAATTTTATTTAGACAGCGAATTAGTAGTGGAGCAGTTAAACAGGAGATATAAAGTGAAAAATAAAGAATTGGCGCCGCTGTTTATGAAAATTTATAATATGTCGCAGGAGTTTAAAAAGGTAGCTTTTAAGCATGTGCGGCGAGAGTTTAACAAAGAAGCTGATGCTTTAGTGAATAAAGCGATTGACAACAGATAACTAAAATTATTTTACAATTGTCGCCATTTATTTTATAATAAATCCATGCGCATTCGTTTTGCTAAAAAAGAAAGTTTTTTAAGGCGGAGCATTCTAAGCTCCAAATTTTTTTCCGCCTTAGCTTTATTTATTATTATTTTGATTGCTTTTCCCTTGGTTAAAAAAATAAACCAACAGAGGATTTTAAACAGGGAAATTAAAGAATTGGAAGAAGAGGTGGCCAGAGTGGATAATAAAAATGAAGATTTGCGGGAACTAATAGATTATTTGAACAGTGACAGCTTTGCCGAAAAAGAAGCCAGAGTTAATTTAGACATGCGCAAACCGGGGGAAAAGGTGGTTATCTTTAAGGATGATGGCGCCAGCGACGCTAACAAAAGCGAGGTTGAAACGGTTTTTAACATCCCCGGTCTGGACAAAGGGGCGGAGCAGGTAAAAAAGACAAACTCACAAAAGTGGCGGGCGTATTTTTTTGAAGCGGCTGATATCAGCGCGAATAATTAAATTAATAACCGCGAATTATAACAGTGGTTATTTATGTTACAAGCATGCCCAGATATATTGACGGCGTAAAGAGAATAAAAAAGCGGAGTTCTCCGGCGGCCAAAGAACCGGCGGCGGAAGAAGATGCCAGGGAGAAGCAAATTTCCTTGGAGCGGAACGTTTTTTTTGATGGCGTAAAATTAAGCGCCGGGAAGCTGTTTAATTCCATCCAAAAAAAGAAGAAAGCCGTGATAAATAAGCTGAAAGACCGGAAGGAGCACCAGGAGGAAAAAAAAGAAAAAAAATTAAAAGAAGATTTTCGGGGGGAAGCGGCGGAAGAAATCTCGGAATTTTTTAAGAAAGAAGAGCCGTCCTCCAGTGGAGAGAATAATAATCATTTTCCCATATTTAATTTTTTTAGGTTCGCGGAAAAATCCGAAAAACAAAAATTAAAAGAAGAATGCAAAAAAAATAAAATGGCGTTAAAACAGCAGTGGCGGGAACGGGAAGAGCAGGAGCGTTTGGCAAAAATTTCCCGGGATAAAAAAGAGAGGGATGAAAGGCAAAACTCAATAGCAGAGCAGGCGAAGCGGCACAGGGAAAGATTAAGGCAAAATAAAGAAATGGCCAGAAAGGCCAAGGCGAAAATAAAGGCGGAGAGGCTGGCCTCAAAATTAAGAAAAAAAGAAGAGCGGGAAAAGATTAAAGGAGAAGGGAAAAAAAGGTGGCTTATATTTAAAGAAAAAAATCAAAGCAGGCGGGTGAAGAAAAAAAAGCAGTTTTTTATCGGGCTAAAAAAACAATCGAAAAAAATAGCATTGGCCGGCGCCGCCGCGATTATTATTTTTTTAGCGGCCGCCGGAGCCCTTTCTTATTTTGTCTATGGTCCGTATGCTCAAAATAAATATGCTGAATTACTGGCGCAGAAATTTCATTTTCCGGCGGTTGTCGTCAACTATCGGCCGGTAAGTTATTCCGCCTACATTAATGAATCGCGGTTAATGGGCGATTACTATTTGGCAGAAGCAAAAAATAAGGAGCAAAGCGATAAAATTCCGGCTGATATAAACGGTTTAATAAAAGAAGAAATTATTGTTAAAAGCATACTAGACAGCCTGGCGCGGCATTATAATATAAAACTTGAAACGCAGGACACGAATAATTGGTTTCAAAAATTAGCCGAACAGCAAGGCGGCGCCGATGTTTTTTTAGACAAAATATATAATAGTTACGGTTTGACAAAAGATATTTTCGCGGAAAAGGTGGTTTATTATGAAGCGCTGAAAGAAAAATTAAAGGAAAAATTTATTGGCGACCAAGGGCTGCACAAAGGCGCCTACCTCCGCATGGAAAAAGTGCAGAAGCTGTTGGACAAAAATAAAGATAATTTTGAAGATTACGCCCAAAAATACAGTGAAGACATTCACGCCCTAAAGGGAGGGGACATTGGATATATAAAATTAAGCGGCATGGGCGGAAAATTAAAAGAGGCTGTTTTGGGATTGCAGGCCGGGAACGTGAGCGGGATTATTAAAGAAGAAGATAAATATTACATCATCAAAGTTTATGACATAAAAGACGGCCGGGCCGGACAGGAAGTCTGGCTGAAGCAGATAACTATTTTTACTAATTATACTTTTGAAAAATATCTGGAAGACTTGCGGAGCCAGGCGAAAGTCTGGACTTTGATTAATCACTAAAACACGCGAAATTTAACGCGAAATTATGCTGCCCGCCTGCAAGCGCTGGAGCCGATAGTCGGACTTGAACCGACAACCTCTTCCTTACGAAGGAATTGCTCTACCAATTGAGCTATATCGGCGCTAGCGGCTGCGGGCGGGCGATACCGTTGGCTCCTTGCCCGCCCACTCGCGAAGCGAGTTGGGAGGGTACCAACTGAGCTACTTCGGCATTTTATTAAACTTGGGAGCGGGTAACGGGAATCGGACCCGTGCCTCAACCTTGGGAAGGTCGCGTACTACCATTATACTATACCCGCATTTTTGTTTGTCTGCCTGCAAAAGTTAACTAACTAAATATTATGGTAAAAACGAGATTAAATCAAGTTGCAAAAATAATAATACTGACAGTCGCAGCCAGTTTTTTTATATTAACCGGATATGCATCTGCGGAAGAGGGCGGAGTTGCTACTAAGTTATATTTTATCCGTTTGGATAAAGAAACGATCGCTAAAGGATATACCGTCTCCGCTTTTGAGGAAAAGATAAAATTATCGCTGGTGCCGGAAGTTTTAAATAAAGATACCGGGGTTGACGTTATGGAACTGCACGAGCCGATAATTGAGCCCTGGCAGTTTGACAGGATTAGTGAAGTCTATCAGTTTGAATTCCGCAATAAAGCCGCCTATGATAACCATAAGCCGTTTATAATCCAGCTGAAATATAACAGTGATGATAATAATTTAAAGCAAGTTTATTATTACGATAAAAATTTTAATTTTTGGCGCGCTTTGCCGACGCGCGACTATCCTGGCGAAAAAATGGCAAGGGCGTACATCCATCTGCCCTTCGCCCGGGTGGCGGTTTTTTCCAATCCGGAAGTAATGGCAGCCGGCCGGGCCAGCTGGTACGGATATAAAGGAGGAGACTTCGCGGCTTCGCCGGATTTTCCCAAAGGTTCCCGCCTGCGGGTGACTAATTTGGAAAACAATAAGTTTGTCGACGTGGAAATAAACGACTGGGGGCCGGATCGGAGCATCCACCCGGACAGGGTAGTTGACTTGGATAAAGCAGCTTTTAAAAAAATAGCCGGCTTGGGCGGCGGCATCATCAATGTCATCGTGGAGCCTATATACATTCCAGAAGAGCGGGGCAGGGTTTTGGGCGTTAAAATCTCCAATATTACCGATTTGCCGGAAGTGGAGGCTAAAGCGGCCTTGGTCGCGGACGCCGTTTCCGGCGAACCTATTTTTTTTAAAAATTCCACCACTACCTTGCCTCTGGCCAGCTTAACCAAAGTCATTACCGCCAGCGTGTTTCTGGATACTAATCCTGATTTTGCCAAAGTGGTTGCCTATCAGGATGAAGACGAACAAAGGACATGGGACCATGTCGACCAGTATGATTCCGCCCGCTTGCGGCTTAAAGACGGGGACCAGCTGACTGTGCAGGATATTTTTTTATCCACATTAATGGCCTCTACCAATAATACCGCTGAAACTTTAGTGCGCATCAGCGGCCTGCCGCGGGATGAATTTATTAAGCGCATGAATGACAAAGTGCGCGGCTGGGGGGCGGAAAGCACGGTTTTTATTGAGCCGACCGGGCTGGCGCCGGAAAATGTGTCAACTGTCCAAGATTATGTTATAATATCCAGAGAGGCGCTCAGGCATCCTAAGATGCTGGAGGCGACTACTTTAAAAGAGTATAAATTTGAGACATTAAAAGAAAAAAAGAAATTTCAGGTACGCAGCACCAACAGCCTGCTTTATGACGATTTTTATGTTACCGGCGGGAAAACCGGCTATTTAGACGAGGCCGGCTATTGCTTGATGACCAAGATAAAAAGCGGCGACAAGGAGTTAGTCGGGGTGCTGTTTGGCGCCGAGGAGAGAGCGCAGAGTTTTGATGAGATGGGGGATTTACTTAAATATGCGAGTCGGAAAATATCCCACGAACCTGCAAATTAATTACAAATATACAAACATCTAGTTTGTAAGTTGGTAATTTTGTTTGCAGATTCGCAGGAGAATAACTTTTATCCAGCACCGTGCCCGAATACCCTGCGGTCAAGGTGCTGGATTTATTCTATAAGCAAAATAAATGATCATATTTGAAAATGTATCCAAACATTACCCGCCCAATATAAAAGCTTTGGATAATTTTAATATTGAAATCAAGCCGGGGGAATTCGTGTCGATCGTAGGCCAGTCTGGCACCGGTAAGACCACTATGGTAAAACTTTTAATCGGCGAGGAGCGGGCCACTAAAGGAAGAATTATGCTGGGCGACTGGGACATAACTAATATAAAACAGCGCGAAGTGCCGTATTTGCGCCGGCAGATCGGTGTTATTTTCCAGGATTTTAAGTTATTGCCCCAAAAGACGCTATTTGAAAATGTCGCTTTTGCCATGCAGGTCTGCGGCGAGCCGCCCAGCCAGATTAGCGCCAAAGTGCCCCAAATTTTTAAATTAGTCGGCTTGGAAAAAAAGATGGACCGTTACCCGAATGAAATTTCCGGCGGCGAACAGCAGCGCGTGGTCATCGCCCGGTCCCTTATTCATCACCCTAAAATTCTATTGGCCGATGAGCCGACCGGAAATTTAGATTCCATTAATGCCGCCGATATTATCAATTTGCTGGAAAAAATAAACAAATTTGGCACCATTGTTATTTTGGTAACGCACAACAAAGAGGTGGTCAACAGCCTGCGGCGGCGGGTCGTGACAATTGACGCCGGCCGGGTTATCAGCGATCAGAAAATAGGGAAGTATATATTATAAATAATAAATTCTTTTACATTTTTATTTGTCATTTTGCGTTTTTAATTTATGATAATATTATCATTTTGGCGAGTTATAAAATTCAGCTTGCAGGATTTTTTCCGCAATTTTTGGCTGTCATTGGTGACGGTTACTATTTTAATTTTATCTTTATTCTCCATTAATTTTTTAATAACCGCCGGGGTAATCAGCCAGGCGGCGGTTGGCGCGGTTGAAAAAAAAATTGATTTAAGCTTGTATCTTGCTCCGGACGCCGCCGAAGAGGATGTCAGCGTCCTTAAAAATGAAATAACCGGAATAGCGGGAGTGGAAGAAGTGGAATATATCTCTAAAGCGCAGGCGTTAGAAACTTTTCAGGCCAAACACAAAGATGAGAAATCAGTTCAGGAGGCGCTGCGGGAGATTGGCAAGAACCCGTTAAATCCGAGTCTGGTGGTGAGGACAAAAGCCCTGGCTGATTATAACGGAGTAATTGACTCCTTGGATAAATTAAGCAAGCACACGATTATAGAAAGTAAAAACTTTGATGACCATAAAATTCTGCTCGCGAGCATGAATATTATTACCGCTAAGACCCGCCAAGTGGGGTTTTTCGTAAGCTTTATCTTTGTCGCTATTACTATTTTAGTCGTTTTTAACGCCGTCAGAATCGCCATTTACACGCATAAAAAAGAAATCAGAATTATGAAACTGGTCGGAGCCAGCGATTGGTTTATCCGAGCCCCTTTCCTAGCCGAAGCGGCTTGGTACGCATTTTTGGGCGTTGTTTTAATCATTGCCATTTTTTACCCGTTTTTGCATTTGCTTCAGCCATATTTAGCCACGCTCTTTAATGCCACCGAACTTAATTTAATCGGTTACTTCAATAGTAATTTTATTCGGATATTCGGCTTGGAATTCTTAGGGGCGTTTTTCATTAACATTACGGCCAGTTTATGGGCCATGAGAAATTATTTAAAGGTATGAAATACGATATTATTACAATCGGCGGGGCAGTGGAAGACATAACTTTTTATACTAAAGGGGGGCTTTTGATTGATAATAAAAAAGATATTCTGCGCCAGAGGCTGCTGGCTTTTGAATATGGGGCAAAAATAAAAATAAAGTCGGCCCACAGCACTTTCGGCGGCGGCGCAGCCAACGTGGCTGTATCCGCCAGAAGGCTGGGCCTAAAATCCGCTTGTGTCTGCGCCGTGGGATATGACGACCGGGGGAAGCAGATTATAAAAAATTTAAAGTCGCAAAAAGTGGATGTCCGATATGCCCAAAAAATAAGGGGGAAAATGAGTGGTTTTTCTTTTTTGCTGGTAGGGCCGGAAAACGAACATATTATTTTCCCTTACCGGGCGGCCAATGACGATTTGGAAATCAGCGAAACTTTTTTGCGAAGGCTAAAAACGGAGTGGATTTATATAACTTCATTAACTGGCGATTGGAAACAGAATCTAAGTAATATTTTCCATCACGGCAAAAATTTTAAGCTGGCCTGGAACCCCGGATTCGTGCAGTTGAGCGAAGGGCAGGATTTAATTAGAAAAAATTTAAAGAATGTTCATGTTTTTAACGTCAATAAGGACGAGGCGATTGAACTGGTGGCGAGAGATAAAAAGGTAATGCGCAACCGGCGGGAAAGCAGCGGGTTTTTAAATGATGTGAAAAATTTATTAAAGATCATCAGCGGTTACGGGCCGCGGATTGCTATTATAACCAGCGGGAAGAAAGGCGCTGACGCCTACGATGGCAGTAAATTTTACCATGCGGACATAAAAAAAGAGCAAAAAAAAGTAGACACAACCGGCATCGGTGACGCTTTTGGTTCGTCTACGGTTTGCGGCTTAAAGCTTTATCAGGGAGATATTCAAAGGGCGATAGAGCTGGGCATTAATAATTCAGCTTCGGTAATCGCCGAGCAGGGCGCGCAGAACGGCCTTATTAAGTTATGATTCCTTGATTTTATATCTGTCTCGTGGTAAATTTAGAGAGATGATAAAGCTGGTAAAGCCAGCTTTTTTATTACCTCTTACGAATCACAAATTTATACAAATATACAAATACAATATGAATGTCTATATAGTTATTCCAACCTATAACGAAGAAGGAACGGTCAGAGAAGTGATTAATAGCATTAAAAATGAGGATTTAAACTATAACATTGTAGTTGTTGATGATAATTCTAGTGACAATACTGTGGCGCGTGTTCAAGAAACAGATGCCGCCGTGCTCCGGCATATTATTAACCGCGGGCAGGGAGCGGCTTTGAGAACCGGGACGGAATATGCGATAATGAAAGGAGCGGAGGCGGTAGTGCATTTCGACGCGGACGAGCAATTTCTCGCTTCAGAGATTAAGGAGGTAATCGCGCCGATTATCAATAACCGGGCCGACATGGTTTTTGGTTCCCGGTTTTTGTCAAAGCAATCAAACATTCCCTGGTTTAAAAGAAATGTGATTTTACTCCTGGCCCGCCTGGTTAATCGGTGGTTTTTTAATATTAGACTGTCTGATCCGCAAGCCGGTTTTCGGGCAATGTCGGGTGCGGTTGCCCGGAAAATTAACTGGCGGCAAGACCGGATGGCGCATTGTTCAGAGATTATGCACCAGGCTTTCGCAGAAAAATTGCGGATTGAAGAAGTGCCGATTACAGTTATTTACCGTGATTTCGGCCAAAAATTTTTTGGTGGCCTGAAGATTTTGAAAGAGATGTTTATTGGAGCGTTTACGAAATAAAATATAAATTCGTGATATGTGTCAATCTGTTTAATATTTGTGTTAATCTGTGTATGTAGGGGCATTTATCCAGTACCGTGCCCGAATACCCTGCGGTCTCTGCCGCAGGGATGAAGGGCTAT
>PFAR01000024.1:25714-25973 GCA_002773655.1 Candidatus Falkowbacteria bacterium CG10_big_fil_rev_8_21_14_0_10_43_10
TTTATTACGGATACACCCAGAGCACGGATATTAAATTAATATGTTTACCCAACAAATCATCAGCTTGATAATTATCGGATTTTTTATTGTCCGGTTATTCTGGCAGAAAAAGTACAGGGAGATTAATGCCACGGAATTTTCCTTTTGGCTGATTTTTTGGATTCTAGCCGCGCTAGCCATTGTTTTTTTGCGCCAGATTGACATTTTTGTCCGCCGCTTGGGATTTGCCGCGTCCGGCATTGACGTTCTGCTGTATATA
>PFAR01000024.1:25985-57671 GCA_002773655.1 Candidatus Falkowbacteria bacterium CG10_big_fil_rev_8_21_14_0_10_43_10
CTATTTTATTTTATTTTTCGCCTGCGCATCCGGCTGGCTAAAATGGAAAACGACATCACAAAAATTGTTAGGGAGATTGCAGTAGGGAAAAAAGATAAAATATAATCCAAATCCACAAATTTCATCCAAATATTACAAATGTAATAAATAATTTGTGGATTTGGATTATATAAAGAGGCTATGAAAAAAATTGGAATCATCATCGTCAATTATAAAGATTACGCCCAAAAATTTTTAGAAGACTGCGTTAAGAGTTTAAGAGCGCAGAGATGCTCTGATTTTTTATTCAAAATTTACATAATTGATAATTGTTTCACCGACGAATCCATCGCTTATTTGAAGGAAAAAGCGCCGGAAGCCGAAGTAATATTAAGAAGCGACGGCAATTACAGCGCCGCTAACCGGGCGGGGGTAAAGCAGGCGCTTGAGGACGGTTGCAGCCATGTCGTAATCGCGAATATGGATGTGGTTTTTGCCAACCATTGGCTGCGGGAATTACTTGAAACAGCGGATTCTTCTCTGGAGATAGGCATCGCCCAGTCAAAAATTATGCTGTGGTCGGAGAGAGAAAAGATAAACAGCGCAGGGAATGTTTTACACTTCTTAGGTTTTGGATTTACGCGCGGCTATCAAGAAATAGACGAAGGACAATATAATAGTATAGGCGAGATTTCCGGCTATGCTTCCGGCAGTTCATTTATTATTAAGAGGGAAGTGTTGGAAAAAATTGGCAACTATGACGCTGAATATTACATGTACCATGATGATTTGGAAATGGGCTGGCGCGCCAGACTGGCGGGCTACAAAATAACGCTGTCGCCAAATTCCGTAGTTTACCACAAATATGAATTCAGCCGCAGCATTAAAATGCTCTATTATATGGAACGCAACCGTTATATCGCTGTTTTTTCCTTTTATAAATTGCCGACGTTATTATTAGTTTTGCCGCCGCTGTTAGCGATGGATATTGGCATGCTGGGCTATTCCATCGCGAATAAATGGTTTTTAATCAAGTTGAAAGTATATTTATATTTTCTTAATCCTTTTTCCTGGGCGCATATTTATCGGGCGCGCCGAAGCGTAAAAAAATACCGGAAAATTTCCGATCGGGAAATAGCAAAGAATATCAGCGGCAAGGTGGAATTTCAGGAAATAATGAACCCAGTTTTAAAGCGTGTTGTTAATCCGGCGTTTGATTTATATTGGAATATTGTCAGGAAGTTTATTTGGTGGTGAGTATTTTTTAATATTGTCATTTCTACTATTTGTGTCATTCCCGCGCCAGCGGGAATGACAGTATTACGGGAATGACAGAATGAATATGATAAAGTTTATAAAACTATTGCTAATCCTGTCATGGTTGCTGCTTATATTCCTCACTTCTCATATTACTTTTCCGCCCGAGGATCCAAATAGAATCAAGCTGTGGTATGAGTACACCTATGATAAAAGCATGCATTTGATACTGTATGGTTTTTTAGCGTATTTAATCGCTAGTTTTTTAATTGAAAATAAAAAGCTAAAGTGGCAATGGATTTTTTGGGTGGCGGTTTTGTTCTGCTATTTCTACGGCATAACCGATGAGTGGCACCAGGGGTTTGTGGCCGGCCGGGGAGTAAGCTATTATGATTTATGCTTTAACGTCATCGGCGGCATAGGAGGCGCTTCATTATACAAAATATGGCGTACGGACGGCAGTAATCGCGGTTGGTATGCGAGGGAAATGCACGGCAAAACAGTATGATATGCTGATTTTGTCAATATTTTATTAAAATAAGGCTTATGTTATAATAAAAATATGAATATTCAAAATTACTTTAAAACAGCCATAGAAAAAGGAGCGGCTGACCTTCATTTGGTTGGCGGTTCAAAATCAACCCTGCGCATCGGCGAGCAGTTAATTCCGGTTAGCGAAACTCTTTTAGATAATAAAGAACTGCGGGAAGCGGTTTTTACCTTGCTGGACGAGAAGCAAAAAGAGCATTTTTTAAAGAATAAAGAGTTGGATTTCGGCAAAGAAATTTTAGGGCAGAGATTCAGAATAAATTTGCATTTTCAGGAGGGAAAAGTTGGCTTGACCGCCCGGGTTATAGCCAAGGAAGTGCCATCGCCCGATAAATTGGGATTCACGGAAAATTTATACGGCCTGACACATTTGCGCGACGGCCTTATTTTAGTTGTGGGGACGTCGGGCAGCGGCAAGTCTTCTACTTTGGCCGCCATGATAGATATTATTAACGCGGAGCGCAAAGCGCATATTATCACCATTGAAGATCCGATTGAGTTTTTATTCAAGGAAAAGCAAAGCATAATTGAGCAAAGGGAGCTAGGCAACGATACGCGATCTTTTGCCGCCGCCTTAAAATCAGCTTTGCGCCAGGACCCGAACGTGATTATGGTCGGCGAAATGCGGGATAAAGAAACCATATCCGGCGCTTTAACTGCCGCGGAAACCGGGCATCTGGTTTTATCAACGCTGCATACCTCAAACGCCCCGGAGACGATTCAGCGCGTTATTGATTCTTATCCGTCGGACAAAAAAAACCAAATTTTAAACCAGCTGGCCTCTAATTTGCGGGCCGTAATCGCCCAGGAATTATTGCCGGCCAAAGAGGGAGGCCGAGTGGCGGTCAGGGAGATTATGATTAATAATTCCGCCATTTCCAATTTAATAAAGAATAATGATATCGCGCAAATAATATCCACTATCCAGACCAGCGGCGCCGAAGGAATGGTTACCATGAACCAGTCAATCGATAAATTGTTGGTCGCCGGCATCATTGATCAAAAAGTGGCGGAAAACAGAAAGAGGAATTTGGAAACAAAGTCTGTATATTACTAGTGCAAAATAGCGAATTTTAATGCGAACCTACGAGCTATCGAATTACTAAATTGTATGGGGGAGGATAAGATAATTTATGAGAGACTATCGTACGAAATAGTAGGCGCTTGTTTTAAAGTACATAAATTGCTTGGCAGATTCTGCAGGGAAAAACAGTATTATGAATATAGAAAAATGGCAAAACATAGTCGGTATGATAAAGGACCAGTTTAAGGTTGAAGATGAGGGGAAGGAAGAGCTGGATGACGTTCCAAATGGTACGATAGAATTTATTATTTTTCAGGGACCGTTAGGAAAAATGAGGCTGGAATATACGGTTAAACCGGTGGTATTGGATAAAAAGACAATCGGCTCGCGTCGAATCGGTTCCGAAACTACCGTGGAATATATTTATAGCGAAGATGAAATGTCTCAGACCTTTAAAGCCTATAAATGGGATGACGACCGGGATGATTGGGTGGAGATTGAACAAGAAAGGCTGGGGGCGTTTACGGCGTAAAAATCTGAAATTTTCAATGATCAATTTTCATTTAATTTACAATTTTCAATTTCCAAAATGTTTGGACATTGAAAATTAAAATATTGAAAATTGATTGAAAATTGGAAATTGAAAATTATGAGAACAATTATCCAGCGAGTTAAAAAGGCATCTGTAAAAGTGGAGGGTGAAATAATAGGTGAAATAAGGCAGGGATTGTTAGTTTTATTGGCGGTGCATGAAGATGACACGGAAAAAGATATAGAGTGGATGGCAGGCAAGGTCATGAATTTGCGCATCTTTGGAGATGACCAGCAAAAGATAAATAAATCTGTGCAAGATGTAGGCGGTGAAATTCTCGTAGTTTCGCAGTTTACGCTGTACGGGGACTGTAAAAAAGGGAATCGCCCGTCTTTTATTAAGAGCGCCCGGCCGGAAAAAGCGAAAGAGTGTTATGAAAAATTTGTGGCAAAAATAAAAGAGACAGGGGTAAAGACTGAGACTGGAAAATTTCAAGAGCATATGGAGGTGGAATTAGTTAACGACGGGCCGACAACGATTATTATTGAAAGTCAGAAAGTTGAAAGTTTATAAAGTTAAAAGTTATGAAAATTATAGTTGGTTCAACCAATCCGGTTAAAATTGATGCGGTTAGGGAAATTATTAAAGATTTGTATAAATTATAAAAACTATGTTTATTGTTGGAGCTTTTGTGACAATATTTGACGAACAAAAAAGAGTTTTGCTTTGCCACCGGTGCGATTATGATTTATGGAATTTGCCTGGCGGCAGAGTAGAAAGCAGAGAAACGCCGTGGGATGCGGCTAAACGAGAAGTAAAAGAAGAAACAGGTTTGGAAGTTTCTATTGAACGTCTAAGTGGAGTTTATAGCAAGCCGGAAGAAGATGATGTGGTTTTTAATTTTGTCAGTAGAATTATTGGAGGGAAAATTACATTATCTGACGAAGCGGATGAAATTAAATATTTTGACATTAATAATTTGCCGAAAAATACAGTTCCCAAACAAGTGGAACGAATACGGGATGCTTTAGATTGTAAAAGCGAAGTAAGATTAAAAACGCAAACAGGATTGGGCGCTATTGAATTAGTTAAACAAGGAAAATTATAATATTTATTCACTAAGGAGGAATAAATACTGTAAGTTACAAGTCTTAAAACTTAAAGCTTAAAACTTACAACTAAATAAATATATGAACATCATTCCAATCATTGTCGGTGTAGTAGTATTAGCCATCGCCATTCTGCGCCAGATTAACCAGTACGAGCGCGGTGTTTTATTTACTATGGGAAAATTCTCCAACGTGGCCGATCCGGGATGGCGTATTGTCATTCCCGTTTTTCAGTTTATGAAAAAAGTGGATTTGCGTATTAAAGCGGTGGATGTGCCAGACCAGAAAGCGATTACCAAAGATAATATTTCCGTTACTGTGAATGCCGTAATTTATTATAAAGTGGCTGACGCCGAGAAAGCGGTAATTGCAGTAGAGGATTTTCGCTACGCCATGAGCCAGCTGGCCCAGACCACCATGCGAAATATCGTCGGCGAGATCAGTCTCGACGAACTTTTAGCGGAGAGGGAGAAAACATCGGAGAGGATTCGCGATATTGTGGATAAAATTTCCGACGCCTGGGGCATAAAAGTGGAAAACGTAGAATTAAAAGACGTTAGTTTGCCGGCGGATATGGAACGCACGATTGCCAAGCAGGCCGAGGCGGAGCGGGAAAAAAGGGCGGTAATTATTAAGGCCGAAGGCGAGGTCGCGTCCGCCGAAAACATGGCCAAAGCCGCGCGCATACTGGCCGCTTCCGACGGCGCCCTGCATTTGCGCACTTTACAGTCAATTAATGACATCAGTTCCGACCAATCCAATACGGTCGTTTTTGCCGTTCCGCTCGAAGTATTGCGGGCGTTTGAATCTTTTAATAAGCGTAATTCAGAAAAATAAATTTATGAAAAGTAAAAAAGGAGGAATAATTTTTTTCATTATTATCTCAGTTGTTTTTATTTTGCTGGTTTTTATTTATCAAAACAAAGGTGTTATTCAGGATAGGATAGAAGAAAAACCAGCGGTTGATTTGCAAAAAATGGCTGGAGAATATAAAGAAAGCATAAAGTTGATCAAGCCGTTATATGAAGATTTAATCAGCCGGGCAAATGAAAATTTGCAAGATAAGAAGGCAATAAATAATCTAAGATCCAAGCTTTTAGAGCTTAAAATGCCCGCTGAATTCAGGGAAGCGCATGTGGAGTTAGTTTTACTGCTGGACAAGATAGAACAAGGAATTTCAGGCGAAGAGGCGAAAGAAAAATTTAAAGAGATTATCGAGCGGTATGAATGGCTCAATTTTTAATTATTATTTTTCATTTTTACTTTCTCCTTTTTCATTTTTATTATGCTTAATCGTTTTATTCCAATATTTTTATCCCTAATATTTTTTACCGGCTGGGAAACTATTGTTTTTAATCCCCGCTATTTTTTCGCGGCGTTAGCCATAATTGTCGCGGCATTGCTGTTTTTGGCCGTTAAAATAAATAAATTGCGCGTTAAAGACAGGGATTTTTGGCTGCTCTTGACGCCCTGCCTTTTTTTAGTTAGCTTAACAACAGTATTTTTGCTGTTTTTAAACTACAACTGGACTAAGCATCTACTAATAATTTTAACGGCGGCGGCCTGCTATTACTTTTTAAATTATCTTTATAATTTAATCAATCGCATTACCAACTACCGGCCGCTCAGCCTGGAGAGCGCCTCCTCATTTTTTAATGTTGTCAGCTATTTATTTTTAGGCGTCAGCGTCTATGGATTGATTAATCTGCTGAATTTAAGCCTGTGGATATTGGCTTTAGCGGTAATAGCCGTAACCTTTATTTTAACCTATCAATTTTTTTGGATTAACAAAATAGATGAAAACAGCATCTTGTCCGCTTCCATTTTAGTAAGTATTATTATGATTGAATTTTTTTGGGCTCTTTCAATTTTTCCCGTGTCGCATTTTATCAGCGGACTGTCGCTGGCCATTATTTATTATGTTATTATTAATTTATCCTTGCTGCATTTTATTGAAAAATTAAACCGGAAAGCCGTTAGACTCTATCTCGCCGTCGGATTAATCTGCATATTTATAATTTTATTATCGGCCCAATGGCTGTAGTTCAAATAAAATTTTAATAGTTAAAAAGGCCAGAGAACCTTTAATTCGAATCCGTTGTACGGACTTAAATGTACTTGCTAGAATGCGAATGCCGCGAAAAAATTTGATGAATATTTTTAAAATTTCTACCTATGTCTAAAAGGTACAAAATAACAATTTTAATTATATCAATATTATTAAGCCTGCTTGGCGGCATTATCGGCGGCGTTTTAGTCAGGTCTTATTTTGTTAATTCCCCGGTCGGCATTCCCCTGTTCGGAGACATTAACTTGGGCCGGGAGTACCAGCCAGGAAGCGTTATTATCAGCCAGCCGAAAAAAGTTGTCGTTGAACAGGATGACCGCCTTAGAAACGTTATTGATGAAGTTCAAAGGAAGATTGTGGATTTGTATGTAAAAAAGGATACCAGCCAGGCAGAAATTAAATTTAATATAAATAATTATTATTTGCCGAAAGACCGGGCCGGCGAGGGATTAATTTTAACCAATGACGGCTGGATCGTTACGCCGGTTAAAGTCGGCCAGCCGGGAGGCTTTATTGCTGTGGATCATGAAGGAAAAATTATAGACATAGAAGAATCATTTTTTGACAAAGAAAGCGGCTACTATTTCATAAAAGCAGGATCGCGGAATCTGGCGGCCGCGCAATTCGCCGAAGATTCTGATATCTCAGCCGGTCAGATGCTGGTGGCGATCGGGACTGAAGAGGCGCAACTGGCCCATATTGAAAACGCCAGCTATTATAACGGTCCGTTAGTTAAATCAAGCGAGCGTTTTTATCGGTTTATAAAAATAGACAACAGCCTTTTGGAAAAAGGAGATATAATATTTAATTTAAACAGTTCAGTCGTCGGGTTATATTCCGAAAAGGGCCTGATTACTCCGATTAGCCAATTTACGAATCTTTTGCCCGGCCTGTTAAGCGGAAAAAAAATCAGCCGGCCTTTGCTGGGGGCAAGATATATAAATCTTAGCGACTTAATCGGCGAAGAAGAACTCAAAGGGGCGTTAATTTCCAGAGACGTAAATGGCATAGCAACAGTTAAATCCAGCCCGGCCGCCGAGGCTGGGCTGAAGGAAGGTGATATTATTTTAGAGGTTGACGGCTTAAAAATAGAAAAAGACAACACCCTAAGCAAATTTATCCAAGGCTATCAGGCGGGCCAGGAAATAGAATTAAAGGTTATGAGGGGTGGTGAAGAGCAGATAAACATAAAAGTGAAGCTGGGCAGCCAAAGTTAAATTCGGGCATTTTTAATAAAATAAACAGGGCATTGATTCCTGTTTATTTTATTAGCTGGTTTATGGTATAATACAAACAGAGCCTATGAAGATAAAATCCGTTAAAAGTTTATCCGATTTGCGCGGCAAAAAAGTTCTGGTGCGGTGCGATTTTAACGTGGCCATAAAAGGAAAAAAGATTGGGGATGATTTTAAAATTGTGCAAAGCTTGCCAACAATTAGATATTTAACGGCAAAGGGCGCGAAAGTGATAATAATAACGCACTTAGGCAGGCCGCAAGGCAAAAAGGTTGCAAGTTGCAAGTTATCAGTTATCAGTTCTAAGTTAACAAAGTTATTAGGCAAAAGAGTAACTTATGTGGAAGATTGCGCGGGGAAAAGAGCGCGGGACGCCGCGGAAAAAATGAAAGACGGACAGATAGTTTTATTGGAGAATCTGCGGTTTTATAAAGACGAAGAGGAAAATAACAGGGAATTCGCGAAGGGTCTGGCTGAATTGGCCGATATTTATGTTAATGACGCTTTAGCCGCCTCCCATCGGAAGCACGCTTCGGTCTGCGCCGTTCAAGAATTTTTGCCATCTTATGCCGGCTTGCTTTTAGAGAAAGAAGTTTTAAATTTACAGAAAGTGTTACATCCGGTCCGGCCGTTCGTTATAATTATCGGCGGGGCGAAGCTGGAGACCAAGGTGCCGGTAATGAAAAACCTGCGCAAAAAAACCGACGCGGTTTTAATCGGCGGCATGATCACTTATGATTTTTTAGCGGCAAAGAAATGGAGTACGGGTAAGTATAAGGTGGAAAAATCGCAAAAGAGATTAGCAAAAAGATTACTATATCGCAATGTAATTTTACCCCTTGATTTTGTTGTTTCTAATAAAACTAACGGCAGGGGCGTTGTCAGGGTTGTTAACGCCCAAGAATTGCCGAAAAATTTTTGGCAATTTGATATTGGACCGCAAACTATCCGCGAATACGCGCGCCATATTAAGTCAGCTAAAACAATAATTTGGAACGGACCGATGGGAATGTTTGAGTCGGAGCATTTTAAGCACGGAACGCTCGCGGTTGCCCGTTTAGTCGCCGCCGTATCGTCAGGCAGAGCGTTCGGCATCGTCGGCGGCGGCGAAACCGCCACGGCGCTGAAACAGACGAAAATGATTGAATATGTTGATTTCGTTTCAACCAGCGGGGGAGCGATGCTGGAATATTTGGCAGGCAATAAACTTCCCGGATTAAAAAATATTATTAAATAAAATAGCAGAGGCATGGCATTGCCGCGTCTCTGCAGAATACAAATCTATGATTCCAAACAAATACATCACAATTTTTGTGAGCATTTTACTGGTCGTCGCTACCATCTGGGTCGCGGTTTTAACCCGCAACAGCGTCAAGCAATACCGCTATATCGGCCAGTCAGCCGAACAGAAGCATTCAATTAATATTAGCGGCGAGGGCAAAATAGTAGCGGTGCCCGATATTGCTAAAATTCAGCTGGGCATGCAGACGGAAAAAAAGACCGTTGCTTTGGCGCAGAAAGAGAATACGGAAAAAATTAACGCGGTTATAAAAAAATTAAAAGAGGATTTCAAAATTGACGCCAAAGATATTCAAACCATTAATTATAATATTTATCCGCAATATGACTGGTATAGCAATAAGCAGACCCTGCGCGGTTATCAGGTCAATCAGAATATTGACGTTAAAGTGCGCAATTTAGATGATGTCAGCGCCATATTGGAGCTGGCGGGCGCTGAAGGTTTAAATCAGGTCGGCGGGCTGACTTTTGAAGTTGACAATCCGCAGGAATTAAAACAGCAAGCGCGGGAACTGGCGATTGAGCACGCCAAGCAAAAGGCTGAAAGCCTGGCAAAAATCGCCGGAGTAAAACTGGGAAGCATTATTAGTTTTTCCGAATATTCCAATGACGGGTATGGCGGCAGCAATTATTTAATGAAAGAAGCTTACGGCATCGGCGGCGGGGGCGAAACGCCGGCGGTTGAAGCCGGCAGTACGGAAATTATCGTGACAGCGAATGTGGAATATGAGATTTATTAGTTTAAAGTTTAAAAGTTAAAAGGAGGAGGATATATGAGCGAAATTAAAAATATCACCGCTCGCGAAATATTGGATTCGCGCGGTAATCCTACGGTTGAATGCCAAGTGGAGTTGGAAAATGGAATAAAAGCTAAGGCGTCAGTCCCATCCGGCGCGTCCACCGGCGAACATGAGGCGCATGAATTGCGCGATGGCGATGAAAAACGTTACGGCGGACTGGGCGTGCTGAAAGCCGTAAAAAATGTGGAAGAAAAAATTGCGCCGGAACTTGAGGGAACTGATTGTACCAAGCAGGAAGAAATAGACGCGAAGATGATAAAATTGGACGGAACGAAGAACAAAAAAAAGCTGGGAGCGAATGCGATTTTAGCCGTGTCGCTTGCTTGCGCCCGTGCCGCTAGCATTGCCGAAGGTAAAGAGTTATATGAATACATAAATGAGAATTATGAATTAGGAATTAAGAATTACGAATTGCCAATCCCGAGTTTTAACATTTTTAATGGCGGAAGACACGCGGATACCAATTTGGACTTTCAGGAATTTATGATAATGCCGGCACCCCCGCTTAATCTCCCCCTTAGTAAGGGGGAGAAAAAAGAAGGGGTGAGGTCTTTTGCCGAGCAAGTGCGGATGGGCGCGGAAATATTTCATGAATTGGGCCGAGTATTAAAAGAAGCTGGATTTGATACCGATACCGGCAGCGAGGGCGGATACGCGCCGGATATTTATTCGTCCGTGCAGGCAATGGAGTTTATTTTAGCCGCAACGGTGCGCGCCGGTTACCAAGTTGGTCGGGATATCGGGCTGGGAATTGATGTCGGCTCAAGCGAGTTATATGATATTCGCACGCGCAAATATATTTTTAAATTAGACCAGGCAAATTTCGCCAACAGCACTTTAGTTGATTTATATCACGAATGGCTTAAAAAATTTAATGTAATATCAATTGAAGACGGTTTGGCGCAGGACGACTGGGAGGGCTGGGAGGAACTGACGCAGATGCTGGGCAAGGAGATTATGATAGTCGGCGATGATTTGTTTGCCACTAATGTTGAACGCCTGAAAAAAGGAATAAAGAAAAAAGTGGCCAATACGATTTTAATTAAACCGAATCAAGCCGGCACTTTGACGGAAACAATTGAGTGTGTTAAATTAGCAAAAAAGAACGGATATGGCGTCTTCGTTTCCCACCGTAGCGGGGAAACGGCCGATGATTTTATTGCCGACCTGTCGGTGGCCGTGCAGGCTGATTATGTTAAATTTGGTTCGCTTTCGCGCGGCGAGAGAGTATGCAAATATAACAGGATGATGGAAATTGAGAAATTAGTTAATCAGTCTTAATGTACAAAAACTAAATATGGAAAATAAAAAAACAACAAAAGAAATTAAACCATTAATTCTGATAATTTTAGACGGTTGGGGGATTGCTCCGCCCAGTCAGGGCAATGCTGTTACCTTAGCCAAAACTCCGGTAGTCAATAAACTAATTAAAGATTACCCCTATACCGAACTATGCGCGCACGGCAGCTGCGTCGGGCTGCCGGAATACCAGGACGGCAACAGCGAGGCCGGCCATATGAATATAGGGGCGGGCAGAGTCGTTGGCCAGGATGTTATTAGAATTACTAAAGCGGTAAAAGACGGCACTTTTTATAAAAATTCGGCTTTTTTGCAGGCTATTAAACATGCCAAAGAAAACAGATCGCATCTTCATTTAATGGGGTTGTTGTCGAACGGCATGAGCGCCCATAGCGATCCGGAGCATATTATGGCCTTATTGAGATTGGCTAGAAAACATGGAATAAAAAATACTTATCTTCATTTATTTACCGACGGGAGGGATTCGCCTCAATATGCCGCCTTAAAGCTGATACAGAATCTGGAAAAAAAATTATTAAAAAATGAATATATCGCTACCGTTATGGGGCGCTATTACGGCATGGACAGAAAAAAGAATTGGCCGGTCACCGAACAAGCTTATGATGTTTTGACTTGTGAAAAATGCCGCTGGCGAAGCGCGGCGAGCGCTATAGATGCCGTTACCGAAAGCTACAACAGGAAAAATACCGACGAATTTATGGAGCCTTATGTAATATTAAGGAAGGGAAAATCTTTGCCTAGAATTGACAGCAACGACGCGATAATATTTTTTAATCTGCGGTCGGACCGGGCGAGGCAGATTGCCAAGGCTTTTATCCAAAAGAATTTTGAGAAGATGAACCGGGGTTCGTTTAAGCGGAAAAAGCTTTTAGAAAATTTTTCTTTTACGGCGATGACCGATTTCGGCCCTGATTTAGAGAATATCTTAACCGCTTACCCCAGCGTTGATTTATGGAATACCCTTCCCATATTATTGGCTGACAAGCGGCAATTTTACATAGCGGAAACGGAAAAATACGCCCATGTAACTTATTTTTTTAATGGCGGCTATGCGGATCCGGTCGCCGGAGAGCTAAGGTTCCAGGTGGCCTCTCCGGATGTTAAATCATATGACCAAACTCCGGAAATGAGCTCCGGGGAGCTGACAGAGATGTTATTAAGGCATATCAAAGAAGAAACGTTTGATTTTATTACCATTAACTACGCCTGTCCGGACATGATCGGCCATACCGGAAACTTAGCGGCCGGGATAAAAGCGGTGGAGGGGGTCGACAAATATTTAGGGAAAGTTATTAAAGAGGCGGACAAGAAAGGAGTAAATTTAATTATAACGGCGGACCACGGCAATATTGAAGAGATGATTAATTTAAAAACCGGCGAAGTGGATACTGAACACTCCACTAATCCCGTTCCTTTCATACTGTTTGACGGCCGGTTGAGAAAAAAAAAGAAAATATTAAGGGAGAAAGGCATTTTAGGAGATGTGGCGCCGACCGTACTGCGTTTATTAGGCAAGGAACATCCGAAGGAGATGGCCGGGAAGTCGCTCCTAAATTATAAATGAAAATAATTAATATGGATAACAAAAATTTTAAAAGGCCTAAACCGGTCGTTCTTTGCGTATTAGACGGTATCGGAATAGCCCAGTCTTATTCCGGCAACGCCTTTTCCCAGGCTAAACTGCCTAATTTAAATAATTTTATTTCTAAATATCCGATTACGGCCTTAAGCGCGTCGGGAGAGGCGGTTGGTTTGCCATGGGGAGAAATGGGGAACAGCGAGGTGGGACATTTGAATTTAGGCGCCGGACGCATCGTTTATCAGGATTTGCCGCGCATAAACAAGGCAATTAGCGACAACAGCTTTTTTAAAAATAAAGCTTTGCTCGGTGCGGTGCAACATGCGCAAAAAAATAAATCGAGCCTTAATTTTATGGGGCTTTTATCTAACGGCGGGGTCCACGCGGCCATTGAACATATAATCGCCCTGCTGGCTTTGGCCGAGCAGAACAAACTGGAAAAAGTTTATCTGCACTTATTTTTAGACGGGCGGGATATGCCGTATAACAGCGGCCGGCAGATAATTAAAGATATAAAGAACAGAATCGCCGAATATAAAACTGGAGAAATAGCCACTCTTTCCGGGCGATTTTACGCTATGGACCGCGATAATAATTGGGACCGGGTTGAAAAATCCTATTTAGCCATGACCGCGGGAGTCTGCCGGGATAGTTTTGCCAGCGCGGAGGAAGCGATTGATTTTTATTATAATAAAAAAATTTATGACGAGGAATTTTATCCCACGGTTCTGACTAAAGGCGGCAAACCGGTATCCCTGATAAAAGATAAGGATGCCGTGATATTTTTTAATTTTCGCTCCGACCGGGCGCGGCAGATGACCAAAGCTTTTATTTTGCCCGGTTTTAATAAATTTAAGCGTGAAGTTGAATACCGAAATTTGTATTTTGTCACTATGACAGAATACGAAAAAAATTTGCCGGTGGAGGTTGCCTTCCCTCCGGAAGAAATAAAAAATGCCTTAGGGCAGGTAATCGCCGACCAGGGCTTGCGGCAGCTGCGCATCGCGGAAACGGAGAAATACGCCCACGTAACCTATTTTTTTAACGGCGGCCGGGAGGAAGTTTATCGAAAAGAAGACAGGGAAGTCGTTCCTTCTCCCCGTATAGAATCATACGCCGATGAACCGAAAATGTCGGCCCCCGAGGTTACCTCCCGCTTAATCAAGGAGATTAACAAAGACGCTTATGATTTTATTTTAGTAAATTATGCCAACGGCGATATGGTGGGGCATACCGGCAATATTGACGCCACCATAGCCGCTTTAGAATATTTAGATAAAGCGGTAGGCGAGCTGGTTCAGTTAATATTGGCGAAGAACGGGGTAATGCTAATTACGTCCGATCATGGCAACTGCGAGGAGATGTTTAATATGCAAACCGGCTCCATTGATAAAGAGCATACGACCAACCCGGTTCCTCTTGTAATAATCAGCAATGAGCTTGAAGGAAAAAGCCTGAGCGAAGGGGATATTGCCGGTAATGATTTAAGCGTGTTGAATGCTCGCGGCATTCTCGCTGATGTGGCGCCGACCATTCTAAAAATCATGGGTATAGAGAAACCGAGAGAAATGACGGGGAGAACCCTAATATAAAAATACCCGCTGCCGGCAGAAGTTCAAATATCAAATTTTTTAAACCGAGTTGTTTTATGTTTAAATTTTGTTATTTGATATTAAATATCCAATTATACTAATAATCAGTCCAATACTACCGCCCATTGCTACTTGCAAAGGAGTGTGCCCTATTTTTTCTAACAAATGCGGATAGTTTTCATCCAGCAATTCATCTTCTTTCAGATCTTTTACCAAGACATTTAATATTTTTCCGTGCTGGCCGAGATAGCGGCGCAGGCCGATAGCATCGCGGATAACAATAATAGCGAAAATAAGAGCAAAGCCAAACAGCGGGGAAGTCCATCCGATTTGCAGTCCAATGATGGTTGCCAAAGAAATAACGGCGGCTGAATGAGAAGAAGGCATGCCGGAGTAAGCCAGCAGATTTTTAGCATTAAGTTTCAGCTTATTGGCGGAAATCAAAAATTTTATAATTTGGGCGATAACGCCGGCAGTGATGGGCAAAATAATAATGTTTAGCATAAGGTTTAATCTTAATTTTTAAGTATGGATAATTATTTTATAATAGCCATATTTAGCGTCATTCAAGGAATCACTGAATTTTTGCCAATCTCCTCTTCGGGGCACTTAGTGTTACTGCATAATATATTTACGAGCTCAATTACCAATGAGCTCACTTTTGATGTTGTTCTTCATCTTGCCTCCGCCTTTGCCGTAATTTTATTTTTTTGGTCTGATTTAATAAAAATTGCGAAAAATTGGTTTAAAAGTCTGATTAGAGCGAATTTTGAAGCTTCCGAGGCGAAGCTGGGATGGTTTATAATTTTAGCGACGATTCCGGCGGCATTAGCCGGATATTTTTTTGAAGATTTTATCAAAAATTACCTGCGCTCCAATTTAGTGGTGGCGTTAATGCTAATTGTTATCGGCGTGCTTTTTTTGCTGACGGAGAAATATTCCAAACATAAAATTGAGTTAGCCGATTTAACCTGGAGAAGGTCATTACTGATTGGAGCCGCTCAGGCTCTCGCCTTAGTTCCCGGCGCCTCCCGTTCCGGCATTACTATTATAGCAGGCATGGCCGCTGATTTAAAGAGGAAGGCGGCGGTAAAATTTTCTTTCTTGCTGTCAATACCGGTTATTTTGGGGGCGAATATAAAAGAAATCCTCAGCTCGGGGCTGACGATTCCCAATGAAGATATTTTTAGTTTTAGTTTTGGTTTTATTATCGCATGGGTTGTTTCTTATTTTGTAATTAAATATTTTATTGTTTTTGTGAAAAAGTATTCTTTAAATATTTTTGCCTACTACCGGTTTGCCCTTGCGGCAATAATTTTATTTTTATGGCTTGCACAGCAGCTGTAATTTTTTATTGAAACCCGTAAGGTATCCGGCGTAAAAATAAATCAATACCATTGCCAGCATCAGCGACATATATAAAATCATTATTTTGACTGCTGTTAAAAAGTAATAAAGGACAGCAGTTTTATTTTTTATAATATTATTTACTTTGATTTTTTCCGCCGGAGAAAAAACAGGAAGGTATTTTTCGGCGGTTGTGTTATTTAAATAATATTCAGATAGGTTTGAGGCGTTAAAATAGGCCGGGGCGGAGTAGGTATTCGCTTCAATCGCGCCACTGATAGGGGCGGGAACTGATTGTTCCGATGACGCGGTCGGCGACATAAGAATGGCAGGCGCGCCGAACAGTTCCACTGCGATAATTGTTTCTTCGCCAAACCAACTGCCCTTAACGGCCGCTGCGCCGATTTCATTATAATCTTTGTGCAATATATTTTTTTTATGGGTCGGGGAGGCCAGCCAGGCGTTGAAGAGCGGTTCGCTGTCAGTAAAGTTAACCGCTAAATTTTCTCCGACAATTGAATATTGATAGCCGGCGTCTTTTATCCATTGAGAGAATTTTTTGTCGGAAAAATTATGAGAAAATTTCTGCTGCTGTAAAATGTCTTTCGCTTTTGCCAGAGCCGCCTTGGTTAGCAATTCATCCTCCTCCAGTTTAACCAGACCGTATTTGTCGCGCTCTTGGTTGGTGCGTTCAATCAGGTTAGTCGGGGTAATTGCCGAAGCTGAAGCCGCGTCCGGAAAAGGCAAAATAAGCAACAAAAAAATTCCTATTATCCACAGTGATAAGGAATTTTTAAAAATAGAAAAATTTAATTTTTTTGCCGCCATAGCGGCGGCAAACTCTCCTTCTTTGTTAAACATTTGGACTTTTTTTGTTTTTATTTTTGGTGAAAGCATTTTTTTATCTCTCACTGTCTTTAGTATATCATATTTTAAGGCAAAAATCAAGAGGAAAATTTAGTATTATTATGTGCTGAAAAATTTATATATAAGATTAATATCAAAATGACAATTGACTTAGTTATGAAAAATAGTAATATACCTATAGCAAAAAAATAAAATAGATATGGACGGAAAGGAGGTGAATGAATCATGACAGCGTTTTTTCCATTTGGATTGATACTATGGCTAATTGTCTTTGGTTTTGTTTATTTTCATTCTCAGTCGCCCTTTTATCTATTGAAAGGGAGATGGAGTTATCGGATTGTTCGTTTTTTTATCGCTCCTCCAGTTGTCATTATCTCCTTTGTTTTAATTTGGGTTTGCGGTATGATGATGTTTTCAATATTAGCAGAACCATTCGACCCAAACTGGATTAATAACCTTTATTGATATTTTTTTTCTCAGTAAATAAGGATGTGCCTAGACATCCTTTTTCTTTTTGGAACTGATTGGACCAAGGTGGTTATCCTTGAAATAAAATTACTACAATGATACACTGACTTTGCAACTTATGGCTTACGATTTATAATCTGCCTGCCGACAGGCAGGCTTACAACTGAAATATGAAGTTAGTAATTTTTGCCGGCGGCATCGGAACCAGGCTCTGGCCGCTGTCGCGGGAAAATTCGCCGAAACAATTTGATAAAATTTTTTCCGGTCGCTCGACTTTGGAACTGGCGGTTGATCGCGTGAAGAATACTTTCGGTATAGATAATATTTTTATCCAGACCATTTCTAATTTTAAAAAGATTGTCCGGGAACAAATTCCTGATCTGCCGGAAGAGAATATTATTATTGAATCGTCCCGGCGTAATTTAGGTCCGGCCGTCTGCCTGGCCAGTTTGGAACTGCAAAAAAGAGGTTACGGCGGGCCAATGGCGATTCTCTGGGCCGACCAATTAATGGATGATACAGTGGAATTCGTGCGCGCTTTAAAAGCCGGAGAGGAGCTAATCAATCAGGAGCCAAAACGTTTTGTGTTTCTGGGAGAGCGCCCCCGCTTCGCCAACAATAATCTTGGCTGGATTACTGTCGGAGAAAGAACCGGTTTGATCAACGACATGGATTATTTTGCTTTCCAAGGTTGGAAATACAAACCAACAGCCGAAGAGTGTGAACGTTTATTTAGGTCGGGGGCCTCCTGTTGGAACCCGGGATATTTTATCACATCAATCAGCTGGTTGCTTGAACAATATAAAAAGCTTGCTCCGGAAATTTATCGGCATGTATCCGCCGGAGAATACGGGCAGGCGGAAGCGATTCACTTTGACAGCGCCGTTATTGAAAAAGTAGACCTGTTAAATGCGGTAGTGATAAAGACAAATATGGGCTGGAGCGATCCCGGCACGCTCTACGCTTTAAAAGAGGCGCTGGAAGAAAGCAGAGAGGCGAATGTTATTCAAGGCAACGTTTCCGCCCTTAACACCAGCGACAGTTTGATTTATAATTTAGAAAAAGAAAAACTGGTGGCTGTTCTCGGGCTGAAAGAGATGGTAGTGGTCAATACCCCTGACGCCTTGATTGTCGTGCCAAAAGACGAGGTGGTGCATATTACCGAGCTGGTAAATAAAATGAAAGAAGAAAGAAAAGATAAATATTTATAATATCATTGCTTCGCCTGACTCGCCGGCAGGCGGACTCGCAATGACATAAAAATATGTTGCAAAAATTAACGACTTCAATGGGAATAATTTTATCTCTCATAATATTAATCGGCGCGACCGTCTATATTTCTTTTTGGCGCGGCATCAACCAGCCGGCGCGGGCAGAGGGCGGGGAGGTTAATTTTATAGTAAAAGAAGGCGAGAGCGTTGCTCTGATAAGCGATCGGTTGGCAATGGAAGGCTTAATATCAAAATCTTTTTATTTTGACTGGTACGCGACATTTAAAAGAATTGACAAGAAGATCCAGGCCGGCAAATATATTTTAAACAAAAACATGAATATAAAGGAGATAGCCAGAAAACTCTCCGCCGGCGATGTTACCAATCAGGAGAAGACAATAAAAATTATTGAGGGCTGGGATATTAATGATATCGCCGAATATTTGGAACAGAAGCATGGGTTCAGCGCCAAGGATTTCATTAAACTCACCCAGCCGGGCGCGGGGACTTGTTTCGCCAAAGATATTTGCCGTTTTTCCCAGACGGATTCGCTGCCGGCGGACGCGGATTTGGAAGGCTACCTCTTTCCAGATACTTACCGCGTTTATAATGACGCGAGCGTTGAGGATGTTATTGCCAAGATGCTTAGTAATTTTGACGAAAAAATTACTCCGGAGATGCGGGAGGATATTGCCATCCAGGGAAAAACCTTGCATAAAATTATTATTATGGCCTCGCTAATTGAAAAAGAAGTGCGGAAGGTTGAAGATATGAAAGTAGTATCCGGAATATTTTGGAACAGGATAGAAAGGGGCCAGCCTCTGGAATCCTGCGCGACACTGGCATATGTGCTGGGCGAAAATAAGCCGCAATACAGCATCGAGGACACAAAAATTGATTCACCGTATAATACTTATCAGAACTATGGCTTGCCGCCCGGTCCGATTTCCAATCCGGGTTTAAATGCCATTCAAGCCGCTATTTATCCGGCAAAAACCGATTATTTATATTTTCTTAATGAACTGGAAAGCGGCGAAACTCACTTCGCGAAAACATTTGAGGAGCATAGTGAAAATAAAAGACTTTATTTGAAATAGTCATAAGACACAAGCCGCAGGTGTAAAATTAATTTCAAATTCCAAAGCATTTTAATTTTGAATTTAAATATTTGAATTTATTTATAATAATTTATGACTTACATAATCTCGCTCGGCGGATCTTTAATCGCGCCATCAGCTGGAATTGACTGGAAATATTTAAAAAAATTCCGCGGTTTGATAATGGAGCAGATCCAAAAAGGCAATAAGTTTATTTTAGTCGCTGGCGGCGGCGCTATCTGCCGCGAATATCAGCGGGCGGCGGAGAAAGTCGTTATTTTAAGCGACGAAGACAAAGACTGGCTGGGCATCCACTCCACCCGGCTTAACGCCCATCTGTTGCGGACTATTTTTTTTGATGTGGCGCGTCCGGAGATAATTACCAATCCGGCAAAAAAAATAAGGGCGCAGGAGGCGATTATAGTAGCGGCCGGATGGAAACCGGGGCGGTCGACGGATTATGATGCGGTGATACTCGCTAAGCGGTATAAAGCCAAGGCAGTAATAAATTTGTCTAATATAAACTGCGTTTATGATAAGGACCCGAAAGAATATAAAAATGCGAGAAAAATTGAAAAAATAAACTGGGCGGATTTTAGGAAAATAGTGGGGAATAAGTGGATTCCGGGGCTGAACAGGCCCTTTGACCCCATTGCCTCGCAACTGGCGGAAAAATTAAAGCTGCAGGTTGTCATTATGAACGGCAAAAAATTAGGCAATTTTGAAAAGTGTTTAGATAGTAAAAAATTTCAAGGAACAGTTATAAAATAATATAAAATTGCTAAAATTAAAAGGGAACCGCCATGAATTTGACATATTTTATAATTATGTTAATATATACGTAATTCCACAGACAGCGGGCGGCTTAACCGGCGTGAGACCTGCAGAGGAAGAAATATTATAAATTATAGGTTATAGTTAAAAAATGACTAATAACCCATAATTTATGGCAAAAGCGGTCTGTGGAAATACCACGGCTTTTTTTATTTCATATTTAATATTTCAAGATATTTACTAATTGTTAGTTGTCGATTGTCAACTGCCAATTTTTTAAAAGTATGGCGATTAATAAGCAAAAAAAACAAGAAATTATTAAAAATTTGCAAGATAAAATCAGCCGGGCAAAATCCGTAGTTTTTGCCAAATATTTCGGCATCGGCGCCAATGAGATTAATAACCTGCGCAATAAAGTCAGGGAGTCTGGCGGCGAATATGTGGTGGCAAAAAAGACATTGCTGGATGTCGCTTTCAGCAAGAGTAAAATTGATGGTATAAAAATAAGGGAGATAGAGGGGGAAATAGCGACTGTATTCGGGTATGAAGATGAAGTGGCGCCGGCTAAAATTTTAGATGAATTTAAAAAAAGCCATGAAAGCGTAGAGCTGATGGGCGGCGTTCTGGAAGACAGGTTTATCGACGCTGAGAAAGTAAAAGCGCTGGCTAAATTGCCTTCCAAGCCGGAATTATACGCCAAAATAGTTGGTTCGCTTAACGCCCCGATTTCCGGTTTTGTTAATGTGCTGGCCGGAAATCTGCGCGGATTAGTAACCGTGCTGAAGGCTATCGGAGACAAAAAATAGTTTTTGTATAAATTTTAGTAAATTAATAAAATAATAAATTAAATTTATGACAGAAGAAAAGAAAGAAGAAACTGCAACTGAGGAAAAAAGCGCAGTAGTTCCAGAAAAATTTAAATCTCTGGTTGAAGAGATTGAAAAAATGTCCGTTTTGGATTTAGCTGAATTAGTTAAAATCCTGGAAGACAAATTCGGCGTATCAGCCGCGGCTCCAGCCATGATGATGAGCGCTATGCCTGGCGCGGTCGGACAGGTCGCCGCCGAAGAGAAAACTGAGTTTAATGTTGAATTAACCGCCGTCGGCGGCAACAAAATCGCGGTCATTAAAGTGGTAAAAGAAATTACCGGTTTGGGCTTAAAAGAAGCCAAGGATTTAGTTGACGGCGCCCCCAAAATAATAAAAGAAAGCGTAAAGAAAGAAGAAGCGGAAGCGATGAAGAAAAAAATTGAAGATGCCGGAGGACAAGTGACTTTGAAGTAAGAAACACAAAATAAATAAAATATAGGGGCAGCGCAATGCGCTGCCCCTATATTTTATTTCAAATGTTTTATTTCTATTTCATAAATAGAGGCGCCGCTTAATATTATAATTTTCTTTTCCTCTTCTATTACGGCGAAGTCGCGCCAGTCGCTTAATCCCTCAATTCGGTACTGCATAATAAATTTTCCATTTTTGTCAAATACCAATAAACGCTTTCCCGCCGGCTCTAATATGTAAATATACCCATTTTCATTTTCGCCGGTCATTTTAAACTTAGCAGGAGCGGTTAAAGGCGGATTAACCGGAGCGAATTCAAATTCGTTGGAATAGCCGGAAAGCATCTTTAATATCCGGCCGTCATTCAACAGGGCGTATATATATCCGTCAATGGTAAAACTGACGGCATTTTTTATGTCCAGATCTTCTTTAATCCAGGCGTCCCGCGATTGGTAGTCGCGCGCGTAGCGGAAAATATTATTTCTGGCCGCTGACATTACATACAGCCGTCCGTTGTAAAAGGCAATGTCGGTTATTTCACCAGGGTTTTCGGTTATCGCGCTATTGATCTCGGAAATATTTAGGTCTTTGTCAACAATCAGCCCGCCCGAGGCGGAGATGAAAACAGCTTTACCGTCGCTTGATTTCGCGCCGTAGCTTATGTTTTTAGCATCCTTGTTTAATAGTCCGGCTGTATTATCGGCCAAGTTAAATTGGTAAAGGGATTTATTGTCAGCGTCGGAGGCGATAATATCCCGGCCTAAGGGAATAATCAACCGGGGGTTGGCCGCCGAGTTAAGCTGGGAAAAATTAGCCAGTTCCTTGGGATTTTTTATATCAACCACATGGCTTATTTTATCCGTTTGCTCTCTGTTAACGGCGGTGAAATTATCAATTAAATTCTGGTCAATTTTTTTAAAGTTTTTAAGCTGATCAATAATCCCGCTGGTTTCAACGATAAGCTCCTGAGCCTTGACTTCATTATTATAAAGCAGGCTGGCTTCAATTTGATTCTGTTTTTGCTTAACAAGCTGAATCAGCTCTTCATAGCTTTGCTGTTCGGCCTGCTGGGTTTTATTGCGGGTAACCTGGATAATGCCGTAAGCAAACAGGCCGGAGCAGACAACAAAAGTCATTAGCCAGACTTTGCTGATGGCGGAAAGATTAATAAACCAATGGAAACTTTTCAGCGCTGATGTTTTTACCGCCAGCCAGATATTTTTTACTGCCCGGAAAGATTTAAGAGATAACTCTTTCGGATGCGACAAAAGGCGGGTAAAGTAAATAATGATATTAAAGGCATAGGTAAAAAAATTTTTTCCATGGTAGCGCAAGCGTGTTAGGAAATTAAGGCGGTGTTTTTTAACCAGAAAGATTTTATCCCTGATGGCGGTAGTAATTTTTTTCTCCCGCGAGCCGGTTATTTTAGCGCCGATTTTTTTAAGGGCCGCCAGGTAGCGATTAGCGCTGATAATTCCCACCGGCGACAGGTATTTTTCCGTTTCATTTTCCGTTTCATTCATTAATTCCAGCGAGTTGCTGGCAGTTACATTTACCTGCATCCTGGGGATTGAACGTTTAACATGGGGAGTGGTGGAGTTTTTTATAATAATGGCCAAAAAAGTCACATAGCTGTTGATTTTATGCAGCTGGCCTTTTAAATATTCAATAGCGCTTGTCGGCGGAAGGGTAGTGATAATTTTTGTTAAATGCCGGTTGTTGATATACTCCGGCAGTATTTCATTCGCGAACACGAGATATCCTTCGGACGGAATTTTCCCTTCGGTAATGTTGGAAAATATTTTATTAAGCTGGATTTTCGCCGGCCCTTCCTGGTCGTTAATAGCTGTGATTTTATATATTTTTTTGTCTTCCTCTTCTTCTGTTTTGTCATGATAAATCAGCATCGCCTTTATTTTTCCGGCCGAACTGAAGACCAGGTCGTTTTTATACACCACCCCCACTATAATGTTAAGCAGTTTAGGGTCTATTTTTACCTTTTCTTTTTTTAAAAAAGCTTCAAACTCCGCGTTGGTTTTGGCCAGCGCGGTTTCAAATATTTCTCCGATTCTGATTGTTCCCATTTTTTCCCGCAAGCTTATTTTTTCATTATGGTAATAGTGAGCCGGCAGGGCGGAGATGAAAAAATTTATTATTTTCAAGGCGATCGGTTTTTTGTTTTCTATTTCGGCGATAAAAAACAATTTGCCCAGGAGAGCCTCTTGGTCGATTTGGGGATTGCTGATGAATATGTCGGCCGTGCTGGACGACTTCCCGGAAGCGGGAGACAGGATTAAACGCGATATTTTGTAATACATGGGGATAGGTTATATTTGCGCTAAACTATATAAATATATTATAATATAAAAGCAGTGGTTAGTACAATCAGTTCTGTGTTGATATGTGGCTGATAAGGAGAGTGGAACTGTTGATTCCATAGTTTATATTACAATATTACGATAAATAAATATAAAATATGCTGACAAAACTTTTTTCATCTCAAGTGAGGGTTAAAATATTAAAATTTTTAATAATGCACAGCGAACAGAGCTTTAGCGCCGGAGAAATTGCCGGCGGAACCGGCTCCGCTATCCGCAGCGTAAATAAGGAAATCGACAAGCTCCTAGAGGCGGGAGCGGTGATTGAAGAGCTGCAGACCATCCAAGTCAATAAAAAAGCCGTCAAGGTAAAACATTACCGCGTCAATAATAACTTTGTAATTTTTGACGAAGTAAAAAATCTTTTCATTAAAATGCAGACGCTGGATTCAGAAGATTTCCGCGAAAAGATGAAAAAGAGCGGCAAGATTAATTATGTTGTTTTAACGGGCAACTTCGTCGGCAGCAAGGAATCCGCGATAGACTTGCTTATTGTCGGCGGCATCAGCCATAAAAATTGTGAAGGAATAGTCAAGAGTTTTGAAAAAAAGATCGGCTGGGAAATAAACTGGACGCTGATGGACCTGCCGGAATACGACTACCGGCAAAAGATTGGCGACATGTTTCTCTATGAATTAATGAAAAGCCGGAAGATAGAGTTAATCAGTAAATTCGTTTGATTACTACAAATTACAAATTAAGTACAAATATACAAATAATTTTTTATGTTGCTTTATCAAAAGGAGGGTGTTGAGGTTATTTACCCAAGACTAAGCTATAAAATTGTTGGAATATTATTTGATGTATTTAATGAGTTGGGCTACGGTTATCAGGAAAAATTTTATGAGCGGGCGACAGAAAAATATTTAATAAAAAGAAATATAAATTATCAAAAACAAAAGGGGCATAAAGTTTATATAAATAGGGAATTTATCGGTATATATTATTTAGACTTTTTGATAGATGATAAGATTATTTTAGAGCTGAAGAAAGGCAATTATTTTCCTAAGCAAAATATAGATCAAGTTAATGCTTATTTGCATGCCACCGGTTTAAAATTAGGGATACTGGCAAATTTTACCTCTACCGGAGTTAAATATAAACGTTTATTAAATATTAAATAGATTATAAAATTGCAGATTTGTATATTTGTATACAATTTGTAATTTGTAGTGATAATTATATGAAAAATCAACAAGAAGTTATCCAGCAAATCGCCGATCAAATAATCGCCGCCGCGGGAGCCGATAAGATGCCGGAGGGGGCGAAAGCGGCTTTCCGGGAAAATCTGGAGGCGCAGATTATGCGGCGACTGGGCTTGATTATTATCAAAAATTTAGACGAGGAAGGCTTAAAAGCTTATGAAAAACTAACTGAAGCCGCTCCGGTTCCCTCCGTCGGCGAGATGCAGAGCTTTCTTGAGCAGTATCTTCCGGATTATGAGGAAAAAGTAAAAGCGGGTATGGATGAATTTATGGCGGAAATCGCCGGGCATCTTAATAAAAAGAGTTAAGTTATTTTATGTTAGAGCCAAAAATGCCACAATCACCTAGCCATGACGACGATGAAGGCAAACAGAAAGAAATAAAAGAGGCTGAAGAAGCTTTGGATCAAAATGAAATAGACCAAATTTTAAACCAGCAGCCTTTTGTGGAGCAAGACCAATGGCGGCCGTCGGCGGGAGATGTAAAAGATGCCGCTGCTGGCAATGAATCCAGCGAAAATTCGGTAGAGGGCGAGGAAGTCCCTGCTCCGGAAGATAAAGACGCTCCAGAGGAAGAAAAAAATGGAGGAAGCGAGACGGAATTTTCAAGGGAAGAAGATGAAGAAGCTAAGCAAATATTAAATAAAATAGCCTTGGAAGCGGGGATTTTTTATGTTAATAAAACCCCTATTACGCAAAAATGGATAGATGAAAAAATAGAAGAATTAGCAGAGTTGCCGGTTGATATAGATTTTTTTATAGAAGATTTAATAAATAATGAAATGAGCATTAATTATGATAAATATATTATAAAAGAAGGAGCGAAAGAAACAGTTGATGAACACGCAGACGCTAAAAATTTAGAAGAAAAAATTTCCAGCGGAGAAACAGATGAAGAAACAGCGAAGGAAACCCCAACTGATGACGAAAATAAAGATGAAGAGGAGACAGAGGAAAATAGAGAGAATGAAGATAAGGGAAAGGGAAAGAAAATGCGGCAAGACATTAACGACCTGCGCGCTATTTTAAATACTGCGATTCTTGAGAGTAATAAAGACAAACTGGCGGAAAGTATTAAAGAAAGGACGGGAGAGATTGCTAAATTAGTGGAAGCGGAGAATATTGAAAATAACGGAGAGTTAAAAAATTTGATTGAGGAATTATTAAAAGTTTTATCGGGAGAAGACGAAAAAAAGACAGATAATATAAATAAGAAAATTTCAGAGATAACCGGATTATCGGCAGATGAGATTACGGAAATTTACCAAATTCAGGAAGAGGTAATCGCGAGAGAAGCGGAGGGCAAAGTAAATAAAGGGAAATTTTGGAAAGGGCTGGCGAGCACCGCCGGCTATATTGGCGCGGCCGGTTTAATCGGGTTTGCCAGCGGAGGCATGGGATTAATCGCGGCCGGAACGGCGAAAATAGGCTTTGCCGGCTTAGCCGGATTTAGGATTGCCGAGCGTTCATACCGGGGAAAAAAGCACGCCCAGAAGGTAGAGCAGGAGATTAATAATATAAAAAAATCAATTCAAGAAAATGAAGCAAGAAAAAAAAGCCTGTTGGCGAATTTTTCCGGAGAAATGGCTACGAGAATCCAGGGAATGATAAATAAATTAGGCGAGAAAGAGGCGCCGGATGATACTGGTGATGAAAAAGAAACAAATGGCGCAAGATTTACCAGCGCTTACGAATATATTAATAGCAACTCAAACTTTGAGAAGTATAACGAAGAAGAAAAAACATCTTTGTTGAGGGCGATAGACGCGTTAATTGCGGTTGATTATAGCAATAACAAAGTAGAAAAGGAAGTAGTGGAGAAAAATTCAAGCTGGTTTGGCCGGGCGCTGAAAAAGGTTGACGATTTTCTTACTAGCGACAAGACGTTCTTCAATCGGATGTTAAAGGGCGGAAATACCGCCGGGCAGGAGTTTAAAACCGCCTCTATTTTCGCGGCCGCTGGCATCGCGGCCCGGGAAGTCCCGGTAATCGGCGAGATTCTGCGCGGTTATGGCGGAATGAAGCTGGGCGAGATGGGAGCTTCTTTTTATAGCCGGAGAAAGGATGAAATTGTATCTGCCGAAGATATAAAAAAAATGCGGGAAGATCTTGCGGTACCAAAAGAAGAAGAAGACGACGAATTAACGGAATTAACAAAAGATTTTGACGCGGTAGAGAGCGCGGAACTTAATAGTTTAGTAAATAAAGCCAGGGCGCAGCTGCTTGACGCTAATTTTAGAAAGAATTTTCCTGATGAATATAATAAATTAAGGGTTGTTATTGATAAAATTGAGCAGGAAAAAATTATAGAGGCAGTTAATGAAACGAAAGCAAAAGAAGAATTTATAGAAGAGGACTGGACAGAAGAGAGTGAAATTTTTAAAGATATAAACAGTTATTTGCAAGAAAGAGACAGAGATGTACAAGCAGAGCTGGATAAGCGTTTAAGAAAAGAAAGAAATAAAACAGCCGCCGCGCATTTAGGGCGCGTTGCCGGTATGGCCGCGGGCGTTCTATCAGATGATTTGGTCCGGGGTTTGGCGGATATGCTGGAACATAAAGAAACAGCTGGCATCGGCGCAGCGGGACATGAATCTGTTTCAAATGGACAAGGATCTAACGCAGGAGAACAATCGCTGGACGTTTCGCCTGACACTCCAGAATCGCCGCAGCCACCGGTTGAACCGCCTGCCCCGGATATTTTGCCTGAAAATAAAGGCGGTTTGGAACATCCGGAACACGAAGTCAGTAAAATCCACCGCGCGCTTTGGTATGACAATGATGATCCGAGCAAGCCGGTGGGAAATGAAAAGCGGTTTTTGCCCGGCGGAGTGCAACGGACTGGTTTTGATAAAGAAGGGGACATTATTTTTGATATAAGTAAAATGACTCCTGACGGTTCGGCGCACGGCGGGAATAATATTAATGTCCCTTATTTATTAAAACAAGACGGAAACGGGGACAGATTATGCGATAAATTGCGCCTGCTTATTACCGTGGATGGAGACAGGGACAGCGAGGTAATAGAGGTTCCGGTTGATACTGACGGAAAAATTACTATTCCCGCAGGTAGCGATCTGGCGGAAAAGCTTTTTGCCAAAGGGCCTAACGGGCAGGCGGTTTTTAAGGGCGCGTTTTTAGAGATTGCGAAAGTAAATGAGGGAAAAGACGGAGCGCGGAATGTTGAAATTATTGCCACGCATGTAGGAAATAAAACCATTAATGAAGAAACTATAAAGAGCTTATTGCAGCCGAAAGTTGAAGAAGAAAGTACGCCCTCCTCCGCTGAAGCTACGGAGGGTGAAAAGTCTGCCCGTCCCGCTTCACAGAGCGAGGCCGGGGAAGTACGAATTAACGAAGATAGCGGTCAACAGGAGAAGGTTGCAAAGGGAGGCGGCGCGGCAGAAAGCAAGGTTGAAATCAGCGGAAAAAACGCGAGAGTTAACGGCGTGGAGTTTGAACCTAAAGATTTAGGCTTATTAAGGATTAATGAAAGCGTGCATATCAATAATGTATCCAGCCAGATTGCCGGCCAGTTTAAAAACGGAGAACAATTATTCCAAGTAGAAAATAACGGGCAGGTCAGCTACGCCCTGGGAACAGTTGATGATGGTGAATTTAAAGTAATTCAGCCCGATTTTATCGGCACGGGAAATGCGGAAGCTGTGCTGGACGCGGACAACAAAATTAATGTCGAATCGGGAACATGGGGCGCGAAAGTGGAGTCATATGAAGCCGAATTGGATCAGATGAAGAGCTATTTGTCTGGCGCGGATGTAAAAGACCCGTTTCAATTTATGAAACAGGCGGGCTTTGATAATTATGATTTTGGCCGTTTGGAAACATTAATAAGAAACGGGATAACTAACCCGGCAGACGCGCATACTGCCTTGGAAATTGCCCAAAGCAGCGGAGCGAAGTTAAACCAGATAGCGGAGCATTATTATATCGCCTCGCCGGTGGCGAAAAAATTGGGCGAAGATAATTCCGGCCTGATAAAAAATTTCATTGATTTTTTGCCCAAAGAAAAGAAGCATGAGATTGTAATAAATGAATTCTTTGCTAAAAATAATATAGATTACGCGGATAAAGTCGCCTGCAACGCGAGCAGCTCGGGAACAAAAATGGAAGTAGTTACCTATAATTTTCTGGATGACAGCGGAAAAACAAATGCTTTTGTGCGGATAATGCCGGATAAAATTGAGATATCAGGAGACGGAGACGTGGTGGACGGCAATGACCATCCAATTGGTGATTTGGGGAAAATTTTAGCAGATCCGAGAGGATATTTGGAAAAGCATGAGGCTGGAATTTCTTTGGCTGAAAGCGCGGCGGCTCCGGAAACAAACTCTATCGGATTAAATTCGGGCGATATTTTAAGATACCCCGCCGCCGGGGGCCCGGTCATAAAAATAGGAGAGGCAGGCCCGGATGGAAAAATAAACTGTGTTTTTCAATTTGGCAGGAAGGAAATAAACACGGAATTAGTCCCCAAGGGAGAAAATATATATGAATATAAAGGCGAGGATGGCAGTATAGAGGCGTTAAAATTGGAGCCAGGCAAAAAATTCAGTTTTATTAACGATTATAAAGGGGCTGGCGGGCAGACAAACGAGTCTAAACAATTAGTGGATAATACGATAGCGGATATTAACAGCAATAATTTTAATAACCAGCTTACCGAAGCGCAGAAAAATCAGCTTGCCGCGGAATTGCCGGAAATGGGAAAAGAGATGTTCGGCGGCGTGATAGATAATAGTAGTTCGCGGCAGTCCGCTTTAATGCGTTTAATGATTAATCCGAATAATACCGACGCGCGCGAGGATTTATTATATGAGCAAAGCGGCGATACCGTATTATCCCGCCTAGATGCTGTTAAGGATGTCGCGGTAAATAAAGAAAGCGGTCGGCGTCTGGTTGATATTGTTTACCAGTTAAAGGGCGGGAAAGAAGAGCATCTTTATATCGGCGCGGGAAAAATCGGCAACAGCCTTAACAGCTTAGAAAATTACTCTATGGAAAATTTAGATAAGTATTTAAAAGACATTCCGGCACGAATTAAACAATAATGTTATTTCCACCATCGTTTGTTACTTTTCTAAAACCTTGTCTATTATAAGGTGTAGTACAGAGATGACAAAAAAGCAGAGGCGAAATAAGTTAAGCTGGGTTTTAAAACCCAGCTTAACTTATAGAAACTTAACTTGCAGAAATAAAAAAAGACCCCTTACCGCCAGCGCATTGCTTTTGGTAAGGGGTTTTATGTTCGTGTTTTGTCATCTTGAGGAGCGAAGCGACGAAAGATCTATAATAGATTTTTATCTTTTGCGCTCCTTTTGGACCTTAAATCTTCGCGAGCTTTAACATCAGCTCGCTCGGCTTCAGAAACCGGATGAACACGTATCCGGCTCTCTGGTCCTCGGGGGAAACTTCATCATACTTTAATCCCCCGATTCCGATTTGCGAGGCTTTTTGCCTCGCAGAGTCGCCGAGTTTCAAAACCCTGCCAATCGCCCAGGAGCGTTCATTGCTTAGTTCCTGGTTTCGGGAAGAAATCCCTGTATCGGCATCGGCGCCTGCCCAAATGGCGACGACTTCAACTTCGCCAGCCGCTCGCGCTTCGTTAATCAGCGCGATTTTTTTGGCCATTCCGATTTTTACAACCGACTGGCCAATGGCGAAATTTCCGACGTGGACTGTGTCCATGTTGTCGGCGCCGAAGCGGGCGAGCACCCGGGTTTCAACCAACATACGTGATAGCTTGTTGGTTGTTTCCCGGACTGCCGTTGTTTCACCGCGGATTCCGGCCAAAGTTTTTTCGAAGTCGTCCTGACGTTTTTTCACGTCAGCGACTGAATCCGAAAGAACCTTTTGGCCGTCGGTGAGATCGGTTACGCGGTCTTTCACATCCTCAACCGCGAGAAGTCGCTCGCCGACTTTGTCAATCCTGCCGTTCTGCGCCTCTATCGCCTCGGTCGCGGAGGCGATGTTGTCGGCGATTTTATCCAATTGTTTTTGAATCGCCGGCGGGATGGCGGTTTCCCGTTTTTGCAAAAAAATCCAACTGCCTATGAGAATCAGCGCACAAGCAGTTACAATTATTGCGTGATACCACCACGGGAAATGTTTTCGTGGAGTGGGGTTAGTTTCCTCTTCCTCTTCTTCGTCGTCGAGGTCGAGGTGGTCTAGTTCGTCTCCGGTTTCGGATTTTCCCTCATCGTCTAGGTCGAGGTTGGTTTCGGCGGATTCGTTTTCGCTGGGTTCGTCGCCGAGACCGTCGATATCCAGATCGTCGAGGTCGAGATCTTCGTCGACAGGTTCCGGTTCGGGGGTGGTATCGTCGACGACTTCCGGTTCGGATCGGTCAATATCCGGACCGTCGATATCCTGATCTTCTTGGTTGATCATCGTGTCTGCCATAACAAATCTCCTTTTTTCCCGCATCTGTTTTCAGTGCGGGGAATTGGCCTTTAAAAAAAATTCTAAACCTTTACTTTAGAGTTCATCTTCTGCTATTGCAGGTAATCCTACCACCTAGGCCAGCTCCAGGCTTTATCCCGGGCCCCGGCCGCGCTGATTCTAAAGTTAGGTTAATCTTTTATATATATACACACAGAGCGTAAAAGGTTTGAACTTTTAGCTCTGAATTATTGTAAAGATCGCAGTCAACCATTTTTATGATTGATACATTAGTATAGCATACTTTTTATATTATT